>DATDPY010000551.1:0-15621 GCA_035292565.1 Cyclobacteriaceae bacterium
CATGGCAAAACACAACATTCAGCGTCTCGTATTTATTTCCGTTTATGATATTGACCCGGATTTCGTTAAAGGACAAAAATCCGCGAAACTAGCCGATCCGAAAGCAGAAGCTGAAAAGTTAATCCGGGAATCAGGATTTAACTGGACGATATTAGGTTGTCCCCCTTCTTATGAACTATTCTTCAGGCTCCTGAGAAATAACCGTCTTAATGTTCCCGGTGGCGGCAGGCAATCGCTTGTTTGCATTTCCCCCGATGATGTTGGGGAGATCGCATCTCAAGCCATCATTCGCGACGATCTGAAAGGAATGAGGTTCAGGCTTGCAGGTCCCGAAACAATAAATTTTCCAGGATTTGCAGAAAAAGTATCAGCAATCACCCGTAAAAAAGTTAAGTACCGGGCGATTCCCCTCGGGATTGTGAATATAGTGACTTTTATTCTAGGATTAATTAATCCTTATCCGCGCATGATTTACCTGGCGATCAGGATGATGAATAATTTCCCCTCGCATATTGCGGCCAGGGCAAAAGAGGACCATAACTTGTTGATCAAAACATTTCATTTACGGGGAACCACCCTGGATGAAGAAATACGGAAAAGATTCCGGGTCCCGGAGTAAAGACTTTCATTTCGTGGTAGATTTATATATAAATTGAATTCCGGTGGCTGAAGATATTAGTGAATATATTACGATCATGAATCGTTTGGGGGAAAAGAGAGCTCCTTTCATCTTTATCATCAGCTTCGATACGCGTAAGGTCATCATTGAGTTCCCCGATACCGCTTTCTCAAAAGGGATTTTATACGAAATGAACGGGACGAGGAATTATCCCGCAAAGGATTTCGATACGAAGCCTATCGAATTAAAAAAAATTCCGCCGGGTTACGAGGAATTTAAATCAAAATTCGATCGTGTATTATCGGCTCTAAACCTCGGTCATTCTTACCTTTTGAACCTTACCTTCAGGTCGAGAATCTACACTAACCAGGACCTTTGTGAAATATTTTACCGCAGTCATGCAAAATATAAACTGCTCACACCCGATTTTGTGGTTTTCTCCCCCGAAATATTTGTCAGGATCCATGACCAGCGGATTTATTCATACCCCATGAAAGGGACCATCGACGGGGGAATTAGCGGTGCAGAAAAAATAATTCTCGATGATTTTAAAGAGATGGCTGAACATGCGACCATCGTTGATCTCATACGGAACGACCTGAGCATTATGGCCTCGAAAGTAAAGGTTGATAAATTCAGGTACATCGACCGTATCAAAACGAATGAAAAAACATTATTGCAGGTTTCTTCAGAGATCAGCGGTACCCTTCCGTATGATTACAGGTCGAGGATCGGGGATATCCTATTTTCATTGCTTCCTGCAGGATCGGTAACCGGGGCTCCGAAAAAAAGGACAGTAGAACTGATCAGGGAGATTGAAGGATACGACCGGGGGTTTTATACCGGCGTATTTGGTTATTTCAACGGAACAGACCTGGAGAGCAGCGTGATGATACGCTTCATCGAGAAAGAAGGAAATGATCTTTATTATAAGAGCGGAGGCGGAATAACCGTCAATTCAAGGCCGGAATCAGAATACCAGGAAATGCTTGATAAAATATATGTCCCTGTTCATTGAGACAATAAAAATAGTAGACGGGCAAATAAAAAATCTTCCCTGCCATCATACCAGGTTTAACCATACGAGGCAGAGTTTCTTCCCTGAAACACCGGCTCTTGACCTGGGAGAATGGATAAAGATCCCCAAAGAATGCACTTCCGGAATTTTCAGGTGCCGGGTCACCTATGGCGAGGAAATCGAGAATATCGAATTTGAGAAATACTCATATCCAAAGATCAGATCGCTGAAGCTCGTATATGATGATGATATAGAATATAGTTTTAAATATAAAAACAGGTTCCAGCTATCCGGCCTTTTGCGGCAGAGAGGAGATTGCGATGAAATCATCATCGTTAAACACAGGCGTTTAACCGACACAACATTCAGCAACCTTGTATTTTTATCAGGCGGCGCCTGGTATTCGCCACAATATCCGCTTCTCAAGGGAACCAAAAGAGAAATGCTGCTGGATGAGGCCATGATATCCGAGTCCGACATATTCGTCAGCGACCTGCCCAGGTTCGAAAAGGCCGGCCTGATCAACGCCATGATAGAACTGAACGAACTTACCCTCGATATCGGGCAGATCCATTAAGAATCCAGTGTGTGCTGTTGATGGAACGGGTGCCCGCGTGTCTTACCAGCCTTGCAGATCAGACCAACCTCCCTGGTCAAACGAGCCTTGCTGGTCAGACCAGCCTCCCTGGTCAGACGAGCCTTGCTGGTCGGGCCAGGATTGTGTATGTTCAGGGCTTAATTTCGCTACATCAATAAAGTATTCTCAAAATCAGGCCGTCTTCTTTTCATATGGAAGACCCTGCAGTACATTCAATGGCCGGAGGCATAGAACGTAATATCGGCTCCATAATAAAGGAATACGGCCAACGGCTGTTTTCCTTTATCAGGTCCAGGGTAAAGTCAAATGAAGATGCCGAGGATATCCTCCAGGACGTTTGGTTCCAGCTCAGCAGCCTTATCGACCTTGATTCGATCGACCATTTGAGCGGCTGGTTGTACCAGGTTGCACGCAACAGGATCATCGATGAATACAGAAAAAAGAAACCGGAACCGCTCAGCCAGGCATTGAATGATCCCATTGACGAGGATTTCGATATTAAGGAGATCCTTCTGGCGGATACATTCTCTCCGGAAATGGATAACCTCAAGGAAATATTCTGGCAGGAGCTTATGGCTTCGCTCGATGAACTGCCCGAAAATCAGCGGCAGGTCTATATCTGGAATGAGTTTGAGGATATGACATTAAAACAAATCGCAGAAAACACTGGAGAAAATCTCAAAACGATTATCTCGAGAAAAGGATATGCGGTTAAGCATCTGCGCAAGAAACTGGAAAACCTTTATCAGGAATTAATAAATTATTGATATTATGAATTACCCGTATTCTGGAAATCGAAAATTTCGCTGGCGGGCCATTATATTTTTACCTGCCCTGGTTCTTATAACCGGCCTGGCGGTCATGCTCCTCTGGAATGCAATCCTTCCCGGGATCATTCATTCAGGGCCGATCAACTACTGGCAAGCTCTGGGGATACTCTTCTTATGCCGGATCCTGTTTGGGGGATTTAGATTCTTTTCAAACCCATGGCGCCGTCCGTATTACCCTTCCATGTGGAGGGAGAAATGGATGAATATGAGCGAGGAAGAAAAAGAAAAATTCAGGGAAGAATGGAAGAAGCGCTGCCGTCAGACTTAAAATTGGCCGTGGGTTATTATAACTTTATTATTCGAGGGAGATGGCCCGCGAATGATCAACCGGATATTTCCGGGTATCAATAAAGTATTTTTTGTACCTGGCCGTCTTCTACTCAGAATCATTAACTCAAAATACTCATGAAAACAAGATTCAGGTTTCTGTTTTTCCTGGTCCCTGCAGCATTCGCGGGACTGGGCGCACTTGTAGTGATGTTTATCTGGAACTGGCTGATGCCGGGCTTGTTTGGATTCGGAGTCATTACTTTCCTGCAAGCCCTGGGGATCATCGTGCTTATCCGGATCCTGACATGGGGCGGACGATGGTCGAGATGGTTCTACTGGAACAGGTTTGCCCACGCTTACCCTGGGAGCTGTTATCCCCACGATCACAGGCATAAATACTGGCAATTGATGAAAGAAAAATGGGACCAAATGAGCCCTGAGGAAAAGGAGAAATGGAGGACAACAGGATGCAGGCCCGGATACGCTTACGAAACCCCGGAAAAGGAAGAACCGGTTAAGGCTTGATTCCCAAATTCCCTCGCCCGGCAAAACCAGTCTGGCGAGGGATTTGAAATTTTTAAATTACCGCATTATTTTTTACATTTTAAACACCCTGGTTTAAATTGCGGTAACGAATAACCATATATCCCCAATGCCACTTCTTTTGCAGGCTATATTGGTTCTTTTGATTAATATTCATTTACAATCCGGAGCTTCGGTGGATTTTAAATCGGAACAGCTGAAATACTCGAGAGTGCGCCAAGCTTACCGGGAAAATGAGGATGCAGTAAAGGCATTGCTAAAACAACAATCGATTTCACCGGAAAATCTGGAAATCTTTCTGAGAATCTTTAAGCGGCCCGGGATCATCGAGCTCTGGGGAAGAAATAAGGAAAACAAAACCTTTACCCGCCTGAAAGAATATAAGTTCTGTGCCACATCGGGGGATCTCGGACCAAAAAGAAAGCAGGGAGATTACCAGATCCCGGAAGGATTTTATTTCATTGACAGGTTTAATCCTACGAGTAACTTTTACCTCTCCCTGGGGATCAATTATCCTAACCAATCGGATTTAATCCTCGGCGACAGTCAAAACCCGGGAGGAGATATTTTTATCCACGGAAATTGTGTTACCATAGGATGTATTCCAATTACCGATCCTTTGATCAGGGAATTATATGTATTCGCGGTTGAGGCAAAAAATCACGGACAGGATAAAATTTCTGTTCACATTTTCCCTGATCTGCTCGATGACGGAAACTTTGAAAGGTTATGCGCCGAATACGCCGGCGACAGGAACCTGGAAGGATTCTGGTCGAACCTCAAAGAAAGTTACGATTACTTCAAGAGCAACAGATCAATCCCTTCCGTCGAAATCAGTGCAGAAGGAAGATATATTTTTAATTAGGTCCTTAAAATTTTTAATCCTTGGCACGATTGGTTAAATAGCACCGGATTTCTTAACTTTCATTCATCGATATCATGCTGTCCCAAAAAGCAAAATATGCCATAAAAGCATTGACCTATCTCGCCGGAAAGAAACGTGGTGAACCGGTGAAAACAAACGAAATAGCGAAAGCCGCAAGGATCCCAAAGAAATTTCTGGAACACATTCTCCTGGACCTTAAAAACGCGAGCCTGGTATCAAGTAAGCAGGGCGTGATGGGCGGCTATTATCTCCTGAAAGAAGCTGAACAAATCAACCTGGCGGATATATACCGTTTATTTGACGGGGCCGTTGCTTTGCTTCCCTGCGCATCGTATCGATTCTTCGAGCCTTGTATTGATTGCGACGATGTTGAAAATTGTGTACTGAGGAATGAACTTATCGAAGTTAAAAAACAAACCCTGATCGCCTTAAAAAAAGTGACGATAAAAAGCCTCAGTGATAAAAAATATATCTAACTTATTACCGGGTGCCGGTGTATTGATTTTTTTGCTTCGGTAAGCCGGCTTATTAAATTTTTTAACCATGTACAGAACCATCGACGATTTTATTTCCGACTACAGGATTGAATCGGGCAATACCCTTAAGATCCTGCACCATATTGATCCAGCTAAAAAACATCTCAAGATCAACGACAATATCAGATCCATGGAAAGGTTATCCTGGCATATCATTCAGGCCGCCTCCGAAATGATGTTCAGGTCCGGCCTGCAGGAAAGCGATGACCTTGAATGGAAACCAATCCCGGATAAGCTGGGAGACATTGAGAATACATACCAACATCTTACCGAAAAGTTGTTATCAATGGTTAAATCCAGATGGACCGACAGCGTGTTGGCCGAGAAAATTGAGATGTTTGGTGAAAGTTGGTCTAAGGGATCTTTATTAAGGTCATTGATAACCCATGAGATCCATCATCGGGCACAAATGACGGTGGTCATGCGCTATTTTGGAAGCCTGGTACCGGGATTGTATGGTCCGGCGAGGGAGGAATGGGCAAATTATAAAATGCCTGCCATGGAGTGATTCAAGCCGATGATGAACCTGAAAAAATTCCTGAAAGGTTCCGGTTAAATAAATTTATCGCAGCATGAAAGATCACGAATTCAAACCTGAAACTTTAATGATGTCGTATGGCTATAAGCCTGAACTATCGGAAGGTGCTTTGAAATGCCCGATCTTCCAGACATCAACATTCGTATTTAAAACGGCGGAAGAGGGGAAGGCTTTTTTTGAATTAGCCTACGGCCACAGGGAAAAAAGGCCCAGGGAGGAGATGGGCCTGATCTATAGCAGGCTGAATAATCCGGACCTTGAGATACTTGAAAACAGGCTAACCCTTTGGGACAAGGCTGAAGACTGCGCCGTATTTGAAAGCGGGATGTCGGCCATATCAACGGCGATGCTGGAATTCCTCGGCCCCGGCGATCTGTTGCTATACAGCACTCCCATATACGGAGGTACCCATCATTTTATCAACCATTTTCTGCCCAGGTTCGGGATCGAAATTAAGGGATTCAGGGCAGGCGCGGACAGGGAAGAAATATTAGCGATTCTAAAGAAGTCTGGAAAGGGAAACCGCCTTGCCATGATCTATATTGAAACTCCCGCGAATCCTACCAATGCCCTGGTGGATATTGCATTCTGCAGGGAAGTTGCCGGGATGTTTTCCTCGGGATATAAAGAAATACCCGTCGTTGTGGACAATACCTATATGGGTCCATTATGGCAGCATCCGCTTGAGCATGGGGCCGATCTTGTCATCTATTCCGCTACGAAATTTATTGGCGGACACAGCGACGTTATCGCTGGAGCATGCCTTGGTTCGAAGAAATTAATTTCAAGGATTAAAACCCTCCGGACTTTTTTGGGGAACATGGCAGGCCCGTGGACCGGATGGCTTCTCATGCGAAGTCTCGAAACCCTTAAGCCGAGAATGGAGCTCCAGGCAGAGAATGCCAGCCAGGTTGCAAAATTCCTGCGGATACATCCAAAAGTAATCAAGGTGAATTACCTGGGCTTTATTCCGGAAAACGACGAGACGAACTACCGGATATTTAAAAAACAATGTCTTTCGGGAGGGGCCATGATTTCATTTGAAATCAGGGGCGGCGAATCCGAGGCATTTCAATTTCTCAACAGCCTGAAACAAATCCACCTGGCAGTCAGTCTTGGAGGAACCGAAAGCCTTGCGGAGCACCCGGCGTCAATGACCCATTCCGATGTTGACTCCGAGGAAAGAAAAGCCATGGGGGTGACTGATAATCTTATCCGGATCTCGGTGGGAATTGAAAACATCGATGATCTCCTCTGGGACCTTGGCCAGGCCCTGGAGCAGGTTCCCAATCTGAAGTCCGCTATTTATAAGAGCTGAATCCAAATTACAAACCTTAATATTACTTATATGAAGATGTTTGATGAATTCAAAAAATTTGCAATGCGTGGTAACGTGGTGGACCTGGCAGTAGGTATCATTATCGGAGGTGCTTTTGGGAAAATCGTATCCTCCATTGTTAATGATATTATCATGCCTCCCATCGGGTTGCTGGTGGGCGGAGTAAATTTTACCGACCTGAAATTACAAATGCGGGCACCAGTGCTTGATGAGGGCGGGAATATCGTTAAAGCCGCGGTGACACTGAATTACGGCAACTTTATACAAACAACAGTCGATTTCCTCATCATTGCGTTCGCCGTATTCATGGTGGTGAAGCTTATGAATCAGTTGATGAAGAAAAGTGAAGTCGCTCCGCCCGCACCTCAGCCTACTCCTTCCGAAAAATTGCTGGGAGAGATCAGAGACCTTTTAAAGAAATAAACCGTTGGAGAACAGCTTCTCGTTTTAATATTAAGTCTATGGATACCAAACTTACCCTCGTCATCGATAAGGAAGTGATCGAAATGGCTAAACAGTATGCAACAACAAACAAAATAAGCCTTTCGTCCCTGGTTGAGAATTACCTCAAAACCCTGACTGCCGCAAAAGAATTCAGCGAATTTGAGCTTTCGGAAACAGTCCGGGAACTGCATGGTTCGCTGAAAACAGATTCTGAATCCCAACCTGGTTAATTATGAAAAATATTTTTCTTGACCTGAGTGTGATCAGCGAATTCCTGAGCGATAACACGTTAATGACCGAGGCGGCAGCTTCGATATTGACGCTGGCCGAGTTAAAACAATTGAAGGTGTACGTAACGCCTTTTCATTATTGCACCCTTTATTCAAAATTTCAGAGACTTTCAGGGCACAGGAAAATTCTGGAAAAGCTCAGGAAGTTGAAAATGATTACCCGTGTGATTAAGGTGAATAATAAGATCATCGCCCATGCACTGAATTCAGACCTCGATGATTTCGGCAATGCCCTTCAGTATGTTACGGCGACGGGAAATAAAAAAATCGATGCCATTGTCACCAATGATATCCGAAGCTATGGTCAGACACGAATTGCCCTCTTCACACCTGAATCATTTCTCGCCGCGTTCTGGAATACACGGAAATAGGAACGACAGACCGGAATCAGAAGGTTAATAAAGGGCTTTCCTCACTCATTGCAAACTTTACCTGACAAGAATGTATATTTAATCCATCTTATTGAGAAAATGAAAATAAAATTCTTTTGCCACATTGTTTTTGTATCAACAATCCTGTTCGTTTCCTGCCGCCCGGAAGTAATTTTTATTTCCCCGGCTGATCCGGGCATACAATACACAGGCCGGATCGATTTTTCCGATCCGGCGAATCCCGTTTTCATGTATTCAGGAGTGAGCATACGGGCAGCTTTCACGGGGACCTCCGCAAGCATAATCCTGAAAAATGATTCCTCATTCAACCATTTCAATGTTAGTCTTGATACCATCGAATTTGTTTTAAAAACCAGGAGGGAAGATACCCTGTACCGGTTAGCCGAAAACCTTCCCAATACTTCCCATCGACTTGAGATCACCAGGATCACCGAATGGCATGGGGGAAATACCGTCTTCGGGGGATTAAAGATCGATGGCAGAGGCCTTGTACCTGTTTACGGGAAAAAGCACAGAATTGAATTCATTGGAAATTCAATAACCTGCGGTTACGGTACGGAAGGGAAAAGCCGGGAGGAGCATTTTACCTATGAGACTCAAAATTGCCTGCACACCTATGCGGCGAATACGGCTAAAAAACTCGGAGCTGATTTTATGCTTGTATGCCGGTCTGGCATCGGCATGTATCAGTCCTATGGCGGCGATACATCCTTTGCCATGCCTTTATTGTATGAGGAAATTATCTCAGGGAGCCCCGTAAAGTGGAATTTTGAAAATTTCCTTCCCGATGTGGTCGTCATCGAACTGGGAGCAAATGATCTCAGCTCAAAAGTGGATTCGGCACGGTTTGCCAGGGCATACCTCGGTTTCCTGAAAAAGCTGAGGAGCTATTATCCATCGGCAAAAATAGTGTGTATATCCGGCCCCGGTTCGATCGGCGATGAAGCAGGCAATACAAAATGGGCCAACCTGGTTTCTTCAGCTGCAACGGCAGGATCAGAAACGCTGAATAACCTTTATTACTATCCCATGGAAGCCGTGGAGCACAATGGCAGCGACTGGCATCCGTCAGCGGCTGAGCATGAAATATTGTCCGTCAATTTAACCGAATATCTAAGATCACTGATGAACTGGCAATAGCTTTCCCATGAAAAATTATTTAGTATTTCTTTTTATCCTGCTCACTTTCCGGACGAATGCCCAAACACCGTATTATGACCATTCCCATAATGGATTTCTGGTTTTCCATCCAATCAGGACTGACGCATCAGGTAAAATTATTCCCTGGTATGCTGACGATCCGGGCAAATCGTTCGATCATATAATCGACCTGGTCTGGAATTTCTGGGATACCATGAGGATTGATATGAATGGTCTGCCCTATTATATGAACCATCAGGTGTGGAGGCCCAATAACGATCCACGCGGTCTGGGTGGTGACCAGTTCAATATGGCCCTCTCATCCTGGTCGCTTTTGTATATGTATACCGGAAATGAAAGAATAAAGGAAAATATGAAGTTTATTGCTGATTATTACCTGACTCATTCGCTTTCACCGGAAGAGGCGGAATGGCCTCATATCCCATTCCCGTACAACACCCTGGTATACTCCGGATTTTATGACGGGGATATGGTGCTCGGAAAAGGATTCACCCAACCCGACAAGGCCGGGAATTTTGGCCATGAATTGATTACACTTTTCAAAATCACGGGGAACAGAAATTACCTCGACGCGGCAATCGATATTGCCAACACACTAGCCCGTCACACCTCGGAAGGCGACAACGATCATTCTCCCCTCCCCTTCAAAGTGAATGCAATCACCGGCGAAACCGGCATCCTGAAAAGTAATACCGGCGATGGGTCCGCTGCCGGTTCATCATCATACACCACCGGATGGGCGGGAACCATGAAGTTGTTTGACGAACTATGTGACCTGGCAGCCGGCGATACGGCCTCTTATAAAAAGGCATTCGCGTTGATCAAAAACTGGATGATGAAGTATCCGGTTAAAACGAATAAATGGGGTCCATTTTTTGAAGATATCCCGGGCTGGTCAGATACCCAGACTAATGCAGTGACCTTTGCCCAATACATGATGGAACGACCTGATCTTTTCCCGGAATGGAAACCGGATGTTCGGGGTATACTGGATTGGGTTTACCAAAGGCTGGGGAATAACGAGTGGAAGAAATATGGCGTTATAGTGGTGAATGAACAAACAGTTTATATGACCCCGGGAAACAGCCATACTTCCCGTCAGGCCGCCGCCGAACTACAATACGCCAAACTCACCGGAAATGCGGAATGGAAAGAAAACGCAATCCGTCAGCTCTCATGGGCAACCTATATGGTGGACACAGACGGGAAAAACTGTTACCCCAGGGACGAGGTCTGGCTGACCGACGGCTACGGCGATTATGTTCGGCATTACCTTCGCGCCATGGGAACAGAACCTTCGCTGGCCCCTCCGGATGAAGACCATATTCTTTCCTCTAATTCCGTAGTGACCCAGGCCGATTATGCACCCAACTTTAACAAGAAGCTCTCGAAGGAAGTAAGCGACACGGAAAAAGACTTTGTGAAAATCATATACCGGACTTTCGACAAGCGATCCACCGAGGTGATCCGCATGACCGCCAAACCGACCGATATCTATGTGCGGGACCGCGCCATTCATGAAACCACCGGCCCATCATCCGAAGGCTGGTCATGGAAACCTCTGAATAATGGAGGCGTCCTCACAATAACTCATTTCGACAACCACATCAGGATCATTCAAAAGCCATAGAATACAAACGGGGAAAACTAATATTCCCATTACCAAAGTGTACTCCGTCTTTTCGCAGCGGATGTTTTTTATTGTTTCATAAATAATTTTTATATTATGTTGCACTAATAATGATGTCATTTCATGAAAATTCCTTCCCTCATCTACCTGTCCTTTTTCTTGCTGGCCTGTGCCGGTCATGAGGAAAAAGAAGTTTCGGCAAACCTGATAACCATGGAAAACCAAAAAGATGGCGCCGATGACTGGATCATAGAAGTTCCGCATAAAGCCTGCGACCCGCCCGAGCACCAGTTTTGCCGGAGACCGGAAATTGAAGGTTATTGTTCCAGGACCAGCATTCCCGCCGGTGATACATTGAACGTCTTTGTCAGCACAAACCCTGTTTCCGAATATACACTTAACATTTACAGGATGGGATATTACGGAGGAAAGGGTGCGAGACTGGTATATACTTCTGAGGTCCTTCCGGGAATAATCCAGAAAGACCCGGATCCGGATCCAAAGACAAATTTTTTCGAATGCAACTGGGAAATATCCAAACAAATCGTGATCCCTGAAGATTGGCTCAGCGGAGTTTACCTGGGGAAACTGACAGCCCTGAAGGACACCAGTGAATCGTATATCATTTTCATTGTAAAAGATAATAGAAAAGTCGATTTCATTTTTCAGTGTTCCGATTTGACCTGGCAAGCCTATAACCGCTGGCCTTACTGGCATAGCATGTACGATGAGGGACACAATCCCTGGATCAACACCAATGGCGCCAGGATCAGTTTCGACAGGCCTTACGCGCTTTATGTTAACGGGCTTCCATCCGACTTTAACCCGTTGTCGAATGGCTCGGGTGAATTCCTGTTATGGGAGCATTCACTGGCCTTCTGGATGGAAAAGGAAGGATACGACGTGACATACATTTCCAATACAGACACGCATTCCAATCCACAAACCCTCCTTCGGGCAAAGACATTCCTGTCGGTGGGCCACGACGAATACTGGACGAAAAAAATGTTTGAAAATGTTACGGCAGCCCGGGATTCAGGCATAAACCTCCTGTTTCTTTCTGGGAATTCGGTAGATGGAGTGGTTTATCTTGATCCCTCCACCGACGGCCGCCCGGACAGGGTAACCGGACGATTGCCCGAAAGATCTTTCTTCAACGAACAGGAACTCATGGGTTCAGAATCTTACGGTGTTGGTTATTGTGATTTTGTCTGCAAGGCGCCTGATCATTGGTTATTCGAGGGAACGGGCATGAAGCTGAACGACCGGATCCCCGACCTGATCGGCTGGGAATACCACGGCCGCCCGGCGGGGAGCCAGCCCGGTCTGACGATCCTCGCGGAAAATGAGATTTCCCCGAATGTTTTCGCCGATGAAAACGCACCCAACCATATTGCCACAATTTATTCCACACCGAAAGGAAATATTGTTTTCAATGCCGGCACCTGCTGGTGGTCCCTGGCCCTGTCGACTCCGGCCGGATTTCAGAATCCTGTCTGCAATCAGGGAGATAACGGGTACAGGGTGATGGATTTTGAGAAGGATGATGAGAGGGTGATTATCATGACAAAAAATTTGTTTGCGAGGTGCCAGGAATAGGTTATTCATTGTGAAATTGGATTTGAAATTTTTGATATGCAATTTGCGATACGCGAGATAAGATTTTTGATTTTTTGATCATGCATTTTTAAGAAAAACCGTATCCTTATGAATAAATTATTTTGCTCTGGGAAAGGCAGTATGATTACTTTTCCGAGGAACCAGGAAGGTCATTCAAGCGAATAAACAACCTTCCCCAATGTGATTGACCAGGATCATCATTCCGGCTGAATATGTGCGTTTACTTTATTTCTGTTACCTGCTCTCTTCCGTCTTTGCTTGAAAGCTTTACGGTTGGATCATCGGTTCTTGATAAAATTTGTACATATCCCGATTCCCCGCCATCCCGCATATTCAATGCAGGTTCAGGCGGAAGCACTTTTATCTCAGCCCGGATTTTCCCCTGCGCATCCACAAGCTTAAAAGCATGCCCGCGAAAAACCTGTACGACCTCCCGTTTAAAAGCGGTTGTAAAGAGCGATGTTACAATCAATAATATCAAAAAGTTAATAACTGTTAGTGCGAGGGTTATTCGTTAGGCTTTCTTATTTTTAATTATTTAGATCTTATTAGCCTCAATTTATTGACTAATACACTCACAACAAAATCACTATAGTTTTTATTAATTAATTAATTCTATCAGAAGAATTTTAAATGTTATATTACATAGCTGCTTTGTTATGCATAATTAATTATATTAATTTTCAATAAGTTAAATAATTTGCCCACAAAATTTTTTGATCATGACAGTTTCGGTTATATCCAGAATTCGCTCATTATTATTCCTGGCTTTGGCCTGGCTCATTTTACCGGCATGCAAGCCTGAAATAAAGGAATCCCTTGATCCCTCTGCATTTTCAAATCCGCCTGAACAGGCTAAGATCTACACTTGGTGGCACTGGATGGAAAAATCCATTACCAGGCAGGGAATCACCAGGGACCTGGAAGCCATGAAGGGACAGGGAATTACCGGGGCAACCATCCTGAATATCGGGTTGATAGAACCGGGAGATTACGGGGTCCCCAAGGTGGTTTTTGGAACTCCGGAATGGTTCGATATGTATAAATGGGCTTTGACAGAGGCAAACCGTCTGGACATGGTTATCGGCGTGCACAATTGCGACGGCTGGAGCACGAGCGGGGGACCCTGGATCACGCCGGAAATGTCGATGAAAGATCTTACGTGGAGCAAAACAATCCTCGAAGGCGGAAAGGTCATCGATACGGTCCTGGCCCGACCCAATCATTTACAGAATTTTTATGAAGACATCGCTGTAGTTGCCTGCCCTTCCGGGGAAAAAGCAAACTCCTTTCATGTAGCCAGACCCCTGGTAAAAATAAATGATAAGGAAACAGGTAATCTCCTCTTCGACGGCAACCCGGGAAGCTTCGAGAGGATCCATGACGAATCAATTGTGGATATTACATTCCCGGAAGCATTCGAAGCAAACAAGGCATCGGTCCACCTCAGGGTCGTTAATGCATGGAGGGAGCTAAGCGGAATAAAAACGCAAATCCAGGTGAGGGTATCCCATGACGGCTATAACTATTATCCCGTATCGAATATTCAGATCACCGGCGTCAATAAAAATTTTATAACACCTATACCCCGGATAAAAACACGTTATTTCAGAATTGTTATTAAGAGACCGGAAAGCATAGAAGGCTACGTGACCGCCGGCATAGGCGAACTGGAATTACTGGGCCCTGGAGAAAGTCCTCTATACGATCCAGGCATTTCTGATCATCTTGAAAAGATAGCTTCCACCAAGTATGATAGCGAGCGGCAGATCTTTTCAATTGGAAAAACAGATTCGGCTGTACTTCCGGCAGACCCTGAGAAAATTGTTGATTTGACTAAAAACATGGACAAGGAAGGCCGTATCAGCTGGGATGCACCTGAAGGCAACTGGACTGTTTTCCGCCTGGGGTACACGACCACGGGTGTCACAAACGGTCCGGCTACGGCCGAAGGGACAGGACTTGAATGCGATAAAATGGACACCTCTGCCTTGAATCATCACTTCGCCAGTTTTCCGAAGAAACTGGCAGAAGCATCAGGGCGTTTTAAGGGGAATACCTTTGAATATATCTTTATCGACAGTTGGGAATGTGGTTTCCAAAACTGGACGAAGGATTTTGAAGTAGAGTTCGAAAAAAGAAGGGGCTATAGCATCCTGAGCTGGATTCCCGCGCTTTGCGGGATAACCGTGAAGGACCGGGAATCAACTGAAGCCTTTTTCAACGATTACAGGAAAACAATCGCCGACCTGATCGGTGAAAGATATTATGCACATTTCTCGGGCTTATGCCACCGGGAAGGATTAAAACTTCATGCGGAAGTAATCTATGGGGGCTCCATGTACCCGCCCCTTGATATCCTGAATTCGAATCAATATATCGATGTCCCGATGTTTGAGTTCTGGGCAGGACAAAGCCCGGTAACTTCATTCGTGGAATATACGCCTTCCGCACGGACCGATTTCGATAAACCTGTGCTCGGAGCTATAGCTTTTGGCCAGCCTGTCGTCGCCGCAGAAGCATATACGGGGTATGCCCACTACAGCGAATCGCCCTGGGACCTGAAGTTATTCGGGGACCGGGCATTCTGCTCAGGAATAAACAGGATGGTTTTGCACAGCTATGTACATCAGCCTTCTGAAAAAATCCCCGGGATGACCCTGGGAGTATTCGCTTCGCATTTCAACAGACACAATACCTGGTGGCCGCAGGTTTCCGAATGGTTTAAATACCAGGCAAGGATACAGACGGTTTTACAAAAAGGCTCGGTTGAAGCCGACATTTTATTTTTCACCGGTGACCGTTTCCCCGAATACGGAAATTATAACTCATTTTATACGTTGCCTTCCGGATATCATGCGGCACAGGTTAATGCGGGATTGTTGAAATCAGCAGTTGTTAAAGACC
>DATDPY010000552.1:0-10281 GCA_035292565.1 Cyclobacteriaceae bacterium
GGGGGAATTAAGCCGGGACTGGTATACGGTGAGACCGATGAGTTCGGGTATAACATTGTCAGGGACCCGGTTCATGTCAATGATTTTCATGCCACCATTCTGCACCAGATGGGTCTCGATCATGAAAAGCTAACGTTCAAATATCAGGGCAGGAGGTTCAGGCTCACCGATGTTTCAGGCAGTATCGTGAAGAATATTCTCGCATGAAGATAAAGCTCCCGGGGTTAAAGCAGGTCTTCGATCATTCTATCCTTGCCCTTAGCGTTCTTCTTGTATTCCTGCTCGTATTCGAAAGATATATCCGGTTCCCGGGACTGATCGGCTACCTCGGCCATTTCCACCCGGTGATCCTTCACTTTCCGATCGTGCTGATCCTGGCCGCCATCCTGAATTCATGGACTAAGGTGAAAGTATACCAGGAATTTCTATTGCCGCTTGCAACCATTGCCGCACTTGTCACGGCCATTACCGGATTTATTCTAAGTTTTGAAAAGGATGCCCGGGGCGATCTGTTGCTTTGGCACCAGTGGCTGGGAGCAGGCATGGCCATCGCGTCTTCCCTATGGTACGGTCTGGAATACGGATCATGGAAATCAAAATATTTGGTTGCCTTCATAAAGATCCTGATGCTTCCCGGGATCATCGTTGCCGGACATTTCGGGGGCATGGTAACCCATGGGCGTGATTTCCTGACACCGGATTTTGCAAAATCCGAACCCATGGTCGAAATTCCCGATGATCCTGAAATTTTCACGCATGCGATTCTCCCTGTGCTGAAAGACAAATGCATCACCTGTCATAATCCGGATAAGTCGCGGGGGGGTCTGGTCATGGCTGATTATGCGTCATTCTTAAAAGGCGGGGAAACTGGGTCCGCGTTTATCCCCGGGGATCCGGAAAACAGCGAGCTCATCAGGAGGATCCAATTGCCTTTTGATAGCGAAGACCATATGCCCCCGGAAGACCGGACACAGCTCAGCTCCGCGGAGATCCAATTGTTGGAACATTGGATCAGGGCAGGAGCGTCGGACACTCTCCGGCTTTCAGACCTGAAAACCGATGACCCGTTCAGGCCGATCGTAATGAATTTCCTGCCTATGGCCAGGGTTGACAGGACAAAGAACCTGCCTGAAGTTGACGAAGCGACGATTCAGAAACTTTCCACAGATTATTGTACGATCACCAGGCAAGCCGCCGGGATGCATGCCTTATCGGTAAATATGTTTCCGCATCCCGGCTATGAGCCGCGGGAGCTGACGGGGCTCCAATCTATTTCAAAGAATATCGTGAACCTCGACTTGAGCAACATGCCGATCGGTAAATCCGAAATAACTTTTATTAAAACCTGCGAGGCGCTCGAATGGCTCGAGTTGGATAATACTTCCGTATCGGATGAAGACCTTGTTGAATTGAAGGACCTGCCTAACCTGACCATAATCAAAGCCTATGGAACTAAGCTTACCGATAAGAGCGCCGGGATTTTCCAGTCCATGCCGTCGTTGTCGAAGTTGTTTATCTGGAATACGGCGATCCCCGGAGAAGCCCTTGAAAAGCTGCGATCGTCCAGGCCCGGGCTTCAAATCAGTACCGGGCCTTCTGAGAATATACAATTCACGTCAATTCTGCCGGCCCCGAAATTGGACCCGGGCAGGAACTTCTTCATTGATCCCTTCTACCTGAAATTTGTCCACCCGTTGAATGATATCGGGATATTCTACACGATGGACGGCTCAATCCCCGGACCTGGCGGAACGATGTCCAGGGATTCCCTGATCATCGATCATGCCATGGTCTTGAAATTCATGGCTGCAAAACCGGGATGGGAGTCAAGCCAGGTGGACTCGGTGAATTTTTTCAGGACCAGTGTGGCTCCGGATTCCTGCAGGCTCCGGTATCCTCCCGACCGGAAATATTCGGGGAGCGGGATCACAACCCTTTTTGATTTGAGAAAAGGAAGTTATAATATTTATACCGACAGCCTATGGCTTGGATTCCAGGGTAAGAATATGGAACTCATCGGTGAATGGAACGAACCGGTGACCCTGAGATCGATTACATTAAGCAGTCTAGTCAATACCCTCATTCATCTCTTTCCTCCCGAATCCATTGAAATCAGGGGAGGGATGTCGGAAAGTTCCGCAAAAGTGATCGGAACTCTGAATTTTTCTTCCTTAAAGATGCACCAGGGAAACCAGTTCCGGTATTATACCTGCCGGGTAAATCCGGTGCCGATGAAATTTATTTCCATCAGGGTCCGTCCCGTCGAAAAGCTTCCGGCCTGGCACGACGCGAAGGGAAGTCCCGGTTGGTTTTTTGTGGATGAATTGATTTTTGAGCCGGTTCATTAGGGCTGTTGAATAATTCAGATCTATCTAAAAATCATTGTTCAATTCATAATAAATACCTTTCCTGACGGCGTTTTACTTAGTACGATCAAATACCCTGTAAATATTTTTTCTCTCAATACGAGGAAATTATAAATAGTGAGGAAAGGGCTAAAGCCCCTTACTAATTTTATTTCTATTACCCTCGCCCTGAAGGGCGAGGCATTTGAACTTACTAAATCCCAGCAACCCCGAAGTCCTATGTTGGATTTATTTCCATTCACCTGGCTCTAAAAAATAAGCATCATGGCCTTGTCTTCAGCATCATGGCCTTGTCTTCAGTATCATGGCCTTGTCCTCAGAATCTTAGTCATGTCCTCAGGTCAATAGCCATGCCCTTCAGGGCATGGTCAATTGAGTTACAATCTCTTAGAGGGCTTTAGCCCTTTATTTCCGGCCTGGTGTTATCACCATTCAATTCATACCTTGACAAATATTCGGCATATTCCTCCTGAAAAGATATCTTTCGATGATGTTCTTCTTGGTTGCGAACATATCTTCTAACAGCATCCAACTGGGACGGACTAACCGATTCGGCGAAATAATCATCCTGCCAGTAAAATTTTGTAGGCGTCAATTTATTTTTATTGATCCAGAAAGAAGATTCCCCTTTCAAAAGATTTGCCATAGTCATCACATTCTGATCGGCGTAAAGGGAAATCAGGCAATGCACATGTTCAAGATGTCCGTTGATGTGATCAAGATAAATACCTTTCTTGACAGCGTTTTCCTTAATATGATCAAATACCCTATAACGTATATCTGGAGTAAGGTACGGGTATCGGCAATGCGTTGCCCAAACCATGTGAGCCCAAAAGTTGACATAAGACATGATTCCAGGATTTAGCGGTTAAACAAGATTTTAGAATTAGCTGGTAAAATCAATAACAGTACAAGATAAGAAATATTTCTCCTGTTACAAAAAGTTAAAGGATATCAATTAAGGGCTAAAGCCCTTCAACGATTGCATTCAAATTCCATCGCCCTAAAGGGCGAGGCATTTGAAGCTTCGAAGAACTGAAGGGTGAGGCATTTGAAGCTCCGAAGAACTGAAGGGCTAGGCATTTGAGTTCGCAATAAAATCCCTGCACAAATCCAAGCCATGTGATGGATTTATTTACATTAACCTGGCCCTAAAAAGTAGGTTTCATGGCCATGTCATCAGGTTCATGGTCATGTCCCCAGGTCAATTGCATGCCCTTCAGTCCAATTGCCATGCCCTTCAGTCCAATTGCCATGCCCTTCAGTTCAATTGCCATGCCCTTCAGGGCATGGTCCTCTGATTTCAATTTTCCCCCGGAGGGCTTTATCCCTCTGTTGCCAGGAAAACCCAAATCAGAATACCACCGAAAACGAAACGAACATCCTCCGCACCAGCCTTTTTTCATGTACGATCATGTTGTTATCGGAAGGCAACTGAGGCGCAAAGCTGCTCCACGGCTGATAGTAATTACGATACTCATAATCCAAAGTAGTTTTCTGGATCTTATAGCCAAGGTTGAATGAGATGGCCGACTGGCTGTATTGTATCTGGTAACCGAGCCCGGTCTGCCCGTATATCCCCCCTTTTACATTATTAACCAGGTAGCCCATGTATTCCTTCCCGTTATTCCAGCCAAAGCCGTAACCGCCGCCCAGAAAATAAAAAGGCGATACTCTCTTGTTCCGTAGATAACCCCGGAAGTTAAGATAAACAGGCAAGGATGAAATATTTGTATACCTGTCATAATTAACGCCAAGCCCGCCGGCAAAATGATCGTTTATCCGGTACCCGTTCTCACTGCTCAGCATGAGGTTTGTCTTGTTCTCGCCCATTGCCAATCCAAAAGTAAACACATGATAAAATCCCGGTTCGCTCAATACAGGCTTGATCAGAGGTTTGGGATCCTTATTGCCGGATACCTCCCGGTATCTCCCGAATTCCATGGACTTGATATAATCAAAAGGCAGATTAAACGCATTGACCGTATCCCAATCGGGAATTAATGTAATATAATCCTCACTAATGGACTTGCCGATATTTCCCTTCAGAACAGTACCGGAAGTAAGGATAATTTTGACATGCCGCAGTCCTTCGTTACGGGTCTGTGCAACACCCGGTCTAACGATGAATAATGCAAGGATCAGGCTGAACAGGCAGGATTTACAGGGTAAGCTTTTCATGTTTATTACATTTCATCCGATGGTTCGGGAATCACCGGAAGGGCGCTCAGCAAACGTATATTTTCGATATCAGAATAATCATACTGGTATAGTCCGTCAGTTCCGATCATGATCAGGACATCGTTAAAGGGGATGACATCAATCGCATCGACCCCGGTGTAAGTCTGCAATAAATGACTGTCAATGCTCATGGGATCGGTGGCGTCAAAAATTTTCAAACCGAAATTTCCTTCACAAAGAAACAGGATTCCGTTATCGATGCCCAGGCCGTGGGGGTTGGCCATCGGATAAGAAATTAAAATCTCCGGCTGGGTGGGATCTTTAATGTTGATTACATCAAGCTGATTGGCAAAGCCGTTGTTGCAGAAATTGCCTGATCTCAGGGTCACGTAGGCCAGCGTATCCGCCACAACCACCGGGTCACAGCTCCTCACATGCTCGAAGACGGACAGCTTTATGGGAACGTCGGGATTTTCAATATCATAAATATGCATCCCGGTTTGCGAACCGATAAACAATTTATGATCGTAAGGGAAGATGGTTTCGATACCCCATCCCAGATCCTTGATCATTCCCTGCTTCGGATCGTTCAGGTTGGAAATATCGAAAACATAAAGTCTGGTATTATCGACGCTGTACAAATAATTCTCCACGATCGTAAATCTCGCCATCGATCCGCCCACGCCGGTCTGAACGGTTGGCGGCATAAACGAACTCATGGTAGAGGCCATATCGGCCGAAGCAAATGCGATACCATTGGTCCGATAGTTAAAATAAGAAGGAAAATTCCCTTCGAACTCTTCTTCCGTAACTTCAATTTTTTCCACTTCATTCCAGTCCACGATCACCCCTTTTTCCGGATCATAATATTCTGTGGTTGACAACCCTGCGAATATGTCCTTCAGCCGGTTCACCTCCCGGATATTCTGTACATCGGAAATGTCCAGCGCCACCAGGTCCACATAGCTGTCTGCATAAAGCACATCGCCCCTTACGGCCAGGTCGTAATTTCCGGGAATGTTAATGAAGCCGAGCATTTCCGGGCTTTCGGGATTCAGGTTGTTGACCAGGTGGATCCCCTTGCCGGGTTCATTCACCAGCAGGTAATGCTGATATAAATAAATTTTCCCGGTTGCGTGAATGTCTTGAGGCTCAATGACATCCACGGCCTCCCTGAGCTGGGCCGGCGACATATAAACGGGTTCCATGACGGTATAAATCCGGGTTATTTCAACTTTATCGCTGCATCCGGAAAAAATTAGCGCCAAAAAGCATAATAAACCGGCCGACAAAAGCGGGGTGTGTTTCATGGTCTTCATAATATTAAGGAGTTTATTCTGCTTCTATGACACAGGAAGGCGCGATAAGGTTGGAAAAGAAATCTTGAAATGTATCCCCTCACTACCAGCTTCTTTGTCTTGCTAACTACTTCCCTTGTGTACACGGGATTAATAATAGTCTAAATTATCGGGCTCCCCTTATGCTCCTATCGTCGAACAAGGGGAGAGTGGATTCGCTCGTTAAACGAGAATCAGTTATAAGACGAGAACAACTCTCCCCTTGTTCCCGCCCAAAGCGGGAAGGGGAGTCCCCGAAGGGGGAGGGGATTAATTTTTTACTAAACAGAAATTGTGAAATGTATCCCCTCACTATTTTCTTCGGTACCTTCTTAATTACTTCTCGGTGTACACGGAATTATCGTTCGGCTAATTCGTCGGGCTCCCCTTATGCTCCTTCGTCGCACAAGGGGAGAGTGGATTCGTTCTTTAAACGAGATTCCGTCAAAAGACGAAATGCAGCTCTCCCCTTGGCTGACAAAGGAAGCTAAGGGGAGTCCCCGAAGGGGGAGGGGATTAATTTTTTACTAAACAGAAATTGTGTAATGTATCCCCTCACTACCGCTTTCTCTGCCTTGCAAAATACTTCCCTTGGGTACACGGGATTATCGTCAGTCTAAATCATCAGGCTCCCCTTAGCTGACACCCAACGCACTAATCCTTGCCTGTCAGCCAAGGGGAGAGTGATTTCGTACTTAAAACGAGAACCCGTTAAAAGACGAAATGCAGCTCTCCCCATGTCCCGACCAAAGCGGGAAGGGGAGTCCCCGAAGGGGGAGGGGATATATTTCCCTGTTATTTTATCTCCCACACCTCCACATTACTCCCTCCGATTTCATTTGTGGTGAAGGTAATGATCCCCTGTACGGGAGATAATTTCAATTCCCGGCCATTGATAATTTCGCGGAGAAGATGTTCGCCGGATCCGGCAACGGATAAATTGATCGTAATTTTTTCGGCTGTCTTTCCCTGGTTCAGGATGTAAAGCAGTTGACCATCCGGATTCTCATGGAGCCGGATCACGACCGGGTTTTCTGTCCGCCCGTCATGGGAACTGGTGAAGGGCCGTTTGATTCCTGCCCAATCAATCATGCCCAGAATGAACCTTGTATTATTATCATCGAAATCAGGATGGTTATTCAGGAACGATCCGATATAAAGCGTTTCCCCGTCGCCATAATGCGATGTGGTCAGTACGGCCGATCCATCGGATAATTTAGCCAGCGCCCTTGCTCCCTGGCCCGGCAGCGGGACCACCGATTCCGCAAAATGAAGGCCTCTCAGGTTATCCCCCAATTTGAAACCCGACAGCGCCGGGTGGACCCTGTCGGCGATCCTCATGTCGACATTTTCTTTCACCTCCACCTTACTTTCCCTGATCCCGAATACCTCGCTTAATCCCATACCCGGAATAATGTCGGTGGCATATCCCCGGTCGTCATTCCATGCAAGCCTGGCCTCTGAAACAGCATAACCTCCGTTCCGGATAAATGTTTTCAATCCTTCCGCGGCCTTTTCAGTGAACATGACAGGGAAGGGGATGATAATCAGTTTATAATGCGACAGGTCTGAGCCCTCAAGATCCCGCCGGTGGATGAATTCAACGGGAATATTATAGGCGGTCAGCACCCGGTAATAGCCGATCAGCGATCGCGTATGGCCTGCACCCCTTCCTCCGGTCTCGCCCTCTCCGCCGATCATCTGGGCCAGGGGATTATAAACCAGGGCAACTTCCGCACGCACAGGCCTTGATGAAAGGATAAGATTTTTATTTGCATCAACGAAGGAAGCCAGTTTTCCCAGGGCAACGGCCCTTTCGGTGATTGTGCCATCGAGATTGATCAGGCCATACCCGCCCGATTCATAACCGGAGTTCATTGGATAATAAGCATAAACATTCACCGCCCGGGCTCCGGTAGCCAGGGAAGTCCACAGCCAGATAAGTTGGTCGGCCGCCGTCACCTCATCGCCTACCCGCATGCCTACGGTCCCGAAACCGGACTGGAACTCGCCTACATAATAGCCGCCGTTCCGGATATTGGCGCTGTATGAAAAATCGGCGTTGGTCATGAAGGTCCAGCGGATCCAGTCGCCCGGCTGGTTGTGCTTGGGATACTGGGATATGCCGTAAAAATCCACCTGGTCCGCAAAAAGAAAATCATCCTCGGCACCGCTGCCGTGGGGGGAGCTGAAAACGGAAACAGGGGAGGAGTGGGAGGTGATGACGCCATTTCGGTCGGCTTTCCGCACCGCATCGTATCGGAGCCGCATGTCTTCCGCCATTTTCTGATAGATGAAATTTTTCCAGTCGATAAAATCCGTATAGCTGAGAATAGTATTGAATCTGGGCGGTTCCACTTCATCCCAATCGAGGAAGGTGCGGTACCAGGCCTGGTTCAGTAATTCGATCGTTGAGTATTTGTTCTTCAGCCATTCCCTGAACCGCTGTTGTGTATAGGGGCAAAAACAATACTGTACATTGGGAATCCACCGGGGGCCGCCCCACTGGACCATATGCGGTTCGCTCCACAGATCCCAGCCGTAAAAATTTGGGTAACTGCCGGCAATCTTTGCCGTCTCAGTATAAAACTGTGAGAAAGCTTCCCTCACGCCGGGATGATCAACGCAATAACCCGGAGCCGACTGAGGTTTCACCTTGTCACCGCTCTGGGCTTCAAGAAGTGCGTCGGGATATTTTTTGCCGACCCAGTCCGGGGCGGATTCGCCGTACATCTGGATAAAAACTTTCAACCCAACTTCGTTTGCCAACTCGCACAAAAGTTCCAGGTTCCTCAGATCGTATTCCCCTTCCCGCGGCTCCGTATGTGTCCACTCCACCCAGGTCCTGACGGTATTGAATCCCAAACCCTTGATCTGTTCCAGGTCTTTTTTCCATTCTTCACGGGAGCTTTCGGTAATTGCCGACTGCATCGGCGCCCTGGCCTTCCCCCCGCTGTACCAGACCGAGACGGGGAAGAAATCGGGGTGGGAGAAATCCTTGATCGCGGCGGAATCGGAGATGACATAACCGGCATTTCCTGAATCCCTCGTGCATCCAGTCAGGAACCAGGCCAGCGCGCAGGCGAGGGAGATCAGGCTTCGGGTGGGAATATTTAAATGCATAAAAAATTTTTAAGATTAAAACAGCGACAAAATTTACTAAGAAAAAAGTTTTGATAAAAAGTAATTGTGAAATGTATCCCCTCGCAATTCAATTCGCTTCTTTGCTAAAAACATGCAGCGTGTACACCGGATTAATGTCCGTCTAAATCATCAGGCTCCCCTTAGCTGACACCCAATGCACTAATCCTGGCTTGTCAGCCCTGCCTGCGCGTAGCCGCTCCGGCAAAGGCAGGCAAGGGGAGAGTGGATTCGTTCATTAAATGAGAACCCTTAAAAAGACGAAATGCAGCTCTCCCCTTGCTTTCCCGCCGAAGCTTCAGCGAAGGCGGGTGAGAAGGGAGTCCCGAAGGGGAGGGGATTAATTTTTTACTAAACAGAAATTGTGTAATGTATCCCCTCACTACCGTTTTCTCTGCCTTGCAAAATACTTCCCTTGGGTACACGGAATTATCGTTCGTCTAGTTCGTCGGGCTCCCCTTATGCTCCTATCGTCGCACAAGGGGAGAGTGGATTCGTTCTTTAAACGAGATTCCGTTAAAAGACGAAATGCAGCTCTCCCCTTGTTCCCGCCCAAAGCGGGAATAAGGGGAGTCCCGAAGGGGAGGGGATTGTTTTACATATTTCTTCTAAAACAGCTCTTTATCTTATCCAATACACCCTTGATATCTTCAAATACCTCTTCATTTTCAAACCGAATTATTCTGATTCCTAAATGGTTTATGAATTGCCCTCTTTCAGCATCATAAGTCTTTCCCTCCTCAGAAAAATGTCCTTCTCCATACAGCTCCACCCCCAATTTTTCGGCCGGACAATAAAAATCAAGAACATATTTGCCTACACTGAATTGCCTGCGAAACCTCCTATTCTCAAGTTGTTTATTTTTAAGATATCGCCACAGGACTGCTTCGGCAGGGGTTAGGTTATTTCTCAAACGCCTCCTGAATTCTCTGAATTGAACTTTGTTTAAGATCTGATCTTGATTTTTCATAGCGGTTGATTATACATAAAAATAATAACGAAGTTAATAATAATGAGATAGAAAATGCATCCCCTCCCTATTTGATTCGATAACTTTTTAATTAATTCTCGGTGAATACGGAATTTACGTCCGTCTAATTTGTCGGGCTCCCCTCCTCCGCAGGCTGGCCCGTCGCTAGAGGCTGTCTCAAAAGTCGTTCACTTTTAGTTAGTTTGGAATGGAATCGTTAAATCTGAGGTGATCTTAAAAAAAATCTTCATTATAGAATGGAGGGCAAAAAAGTGCCTCTTTCAGG
>DATDPY010000553.1:0-7375 GCA_035292565.1 Cyclobacteriaceae bacterium
GAAACCGAGCTTTATGTCGCCGGTACAAAAGAGCTCCATAATTTCACAATCAACTTTCCTTTATATAATGGAGTGAATTCGGTAAGTGTGGGTATTGATGAAGGAGCACAGCTATTGGCTCCGCCTTCGTTCAGGAGGCCGGGCAAATTTGTGATATACGGAACATCGATTACACAGGGCGGATGCGTTTCGCGGCCTGGTATGGCCTATTCCAATATCCTGAGCAGGAAACTGGATGCTGAGTTCGTAAACCTGGGTTTTTCCGGAAATGGGAGAGGGGAACCTGAATTAGCCAGGTTGATCAGCCAGGTTTCCGACATCGGGTTCATCATACTGGATTATGAAGCCAATGCCGGTGAATCCATTACGAATTCACTCGGGCCTTTTGTCGATATTCTAAGGGAGAAACATCCCACGACGCATATTTTGATTATTTCCAAGATCAGGTATGCCAATGCTACCGACGGATCCCAGGCTTATAAATCCTGGATGGCGAACCGCGATTTCCAGAAGAACCTGGTAAGCGAAAGAAATAAAAAGGGAGATAAGCGGATATTCTTCCTCGACGGCTCTACCATCCTGGGGGATGATTATTTTGAATGCACGGTTGATGGTGTGCACCCCACCGACCTGGGCTCGCTCAGGATTGCCGATGCAATACAACCTGTAATTGAAAAAATACTTTCCAAATCAAAGTGATAGAATTTTGATTAACTAAACTGCGACCCTATGAACGCCGACATAATAAATGAAAATCAATCCGGAGAAGATTCCCGCAGGAAATTCCTGAAAAAACTGGGAATCATGGGAAGCATTCCCTTTTTGCCCGCTTCAATCCCGGCTTTCGGTTCGGCAATGAATGCCGAAGCAGCCATTGGGACCGTTGATGTAACTCATTCTGGCCAGGAAAAGAGCATTATCGGACAGTATGGTCCCTGGGTGGCATCATTGCCCGAGGATCCATCACCGCTTTCGTTCCGTAACTCAAGGTGGACAAGAGTGGATGCCTGGAAAGATATGGCCATGAAAAAATTTCTTGAGCTCACAGCCTCACCGGATATCGGGAGGGTTCCACAGGTTACTGTTGGAAGGAAATACAGTTATGACGGACTCGAGATTGAGGAGATCGTTTGGCAATTGCCATTCGGCAGGCCGACAGAGGCTATCGTGTTAAAACCTTTGGGCGCTTCCGGGCGGTTGCCGGCGATCCTTGGCCTGCACGATCATGGCGGAAACAAATATCTTGGCAAACGCAAAATTACCCGCACCGGTGATAACATACCTGAATTTGTTATTGCCCATCAGGAAGAAAGTTATGAAGGGAAGGCCTGGGCAAATGAAATTGCCAAACGAGGATATGTGGTGATGGTCCATGATGCATTCGCCTTCGGCAGTCGCAGAATTATGTATAAAGATGTGGGCGGTATTCCCTGGGGGCCCTGCAACGTGGATGGTAAATCGGACGCCGATCCCGAAAACCCTGATAACATCATTGCCTATAATAACTGGGCAGGTGAACATGAGCACATTTTATCGAAGTCCCTGTTTTGCGGCGGCACAACCTGGCCCGGAGTATTTTTAGCGGAGGACAGAGCCGCCCTGGATGTACTCCGCAGCAGGGATGACGTGGATCCCGAACGGATCGGCTGCGGAGGGCTCTCCGGAGGAGGATTAAGGACAGTATACCTTGCCGGATCGGACCGCAGGATAAAATGTTCGGTATGCGTAGGTTTCATGTCGACCTGGAAAGATTTTCTGCTGAACAAGTCCTACACGCATACCTGGATGACCTATACTCCCTTATTGCCGAAATACCTCGATTTCCCTGAAATACTGGGACTGCGTGTTCCATTGCCGGCCATGGCGCTTAACAATAACGAAGATCCGTTGTATACACTTCCGGAAATGCAGCGCGCCGACAGGATGCTCAGAGATATTTATGCCAAAGCCGGAGTTCCCGAGAATTATAAAAGCGGATTTTATCCCGGCGGCCATAAATTCGATATTAAAATGCAAAAGGAGGCGTTTGATTGGTTTGATCGATGGTTGAAATGACCTTGGAGGTTTTTGGAGGTTTTTAAGACCTCCAAGGTTGTTCTCATTTCCGGCCCCTTCATTCTTCCGGCAATTATGTTTATCGCGTCCGGGGATCAGGTGCGCTTCCGGATAAGGGAATCAACTGGCATTTGCCGGGCAGTTCATCAACCGATATTTCAGTAGTACCGGCCATAATCCGGACCGGTTCCCGGTTGTTTCCGAAATCAGTCCGGCGAACCAGTACTTTATCATCCAGGGCAAGGCCCGAGATTACTGCTCCCGGTCTGTCAGGAACATCAAAATTTATCGGGATCCCCTTTTCAAGAAACTCACCATATTGCTGGGCTTCTGCATAAACTTCATGGACCAGCCTGACTTCTTCCGGAAACTCAGATTCATCACTCCACATAAAAAAGGTATCGGTCCCCCTCAACAGCATATGCCAGAGCAATTCCTGGTAGCTTTCCCGGCTCATTTGAATGATCCCCGGATCAGGTTCGAGCGGATAATGGATGGTATGCCAGTGTACAAAGCTGATAATGGGGACAGACAGCGGAGTGCTTTTTCCGGCGTTACTCGCAACGAGCAGCATATTGTAAAACCACCTGTAATCCGTGTTCTCAAAATCATACCAGGTAAATGTTGGCGCCCAGGTATAACACACCGGCATGGCGAAAGTGTATCCGGTTAAAGGAAAGTCGTTGTACCACTGTCTGTATTTGGCATTCTGGTCAGCCCGGTACGGCTGACCTTCCACGAAATATTCAAAATAGTCATACCAGTAACGATATCCGTCATTCGGATAGACTGCGTAATTTCCAACCAGCGCCTCAGGGAATCGTGATAGAACTGGCTGGGATAAAATATAATATTGCAGGTACGACCGCATTTCCCGCATTCTTTTCTGGAAGGTTGCAAAGGTGAACCCTTTTCCCAGGTGATCGATGCAACGCTTGCATCTTTGCGATGCTTCGAAAGCCCGGTTCACTTCCAGGGGCCCGTCGATCTCCCAATCCGCGAAAATAAAATCTACTGAAAGGCCGTTATTTTTATAACTATCCAGGTAAAATTCGATTCGCTCCCGGATCTCGTTCTTCCTGAAATCAATTGCGAAAGGACAACCCATGTCTTTTTTTGATCCGAAACTTGTATCCCAGAACGGCCGGCCGGTCTCATCGATATGGGCGGTTCGTTCATCCCCGTTATAAAAGAAATAAAGCAGATCGGTGGCATTAATGTTGATTTCAAGTCCGGATTCCATCTGAGCCCTTCCGATTGTAATTGCCTGCCGGAGAACATCTTCGCGGTTATCAGGTTTCCAGGAGGTAACCAGGCCGACTCCCCTTGAATTGAGCGTATCAACCAGACGATTGGCTTCGGGTGCACTGATTTCCCCGGCATCCATGGCCGGCCAGAGATACAACGGCAGGCGGGAACCTCTTTCATATTGCAAGGTTTTGCTATTTTCCAATACAACCCGGATTTTTTCAGGAAAATCAGGCTGATCACTCGCAATACAGCCGTATTGAATGAGAATGAAAAATGGAAATCCGCGCCCGAGTAATTTCTTAATCATTGGGTTATTTGTAACTATTTATCCACTTTAAAACTCCTGACGATCCTCTTTTGCCCCCTGGAGTTTTTAGCTTCAATGATTACCTGATTTTTGGTTTCCGATAAACTAAGATTCCATAAAAACATTCCCTGCCGGTCCGGAGTCACGATTTCCCCGTTCACGGTGATATCGGTTCCGCTCTCTGCCCAGCCGAAAACTTCTAACAAATAGGATTCTTCTTTTACTGAAGTTCCGTTCATGTGTGGGTTTGTCTGCACATATACCCTGGGAGACACTTTGAAATTCAGGATTTCATCGATAACCTCTCTTTTAGCATTATATAATGCATCGGGATTTCCGGAGCGGTCTAAAAAATCTTTAACAACCCCACCAACGATTTCCTTCGATCTTTGTTTGGGATCTATCCATGAAAAATCTTTTCCAAGCGTATCCTTCAGTTCACTCACCTCAGTTTCCAGCATCAGGAAATACTCATAATCCTGTAGTCCGTTCCGCATCTGTTCCCAACGCAGTGAATTAAGCACGCCGTCCTTTTTCGGGTAGACGTGCCATCCGTCGCCAATATGCATGCCTGTTTCTTCAAAGGGTTTTTCAGTCCATTGATTCCAGCCCCAGTGAAGAAAACCTGTCAGATCGTACCTGTAATTCAGCCAATGCATTATCCGATTATCGATCAGAGGCATATCGATCGTTTTATTAGGATAACGGGGAGCCTGGTAAATGCCCACTGTATAAAACCAGAGCTCTGTTCCTTCCCGTGCAGCCGTTTCATAGGTCTCGTACCATGCGGCCAGGTGATCCAGTTTTGGAATAGCCACTTCAATTTCATCAAATAAAAATGTCGTCTCAATGGCATCGAAGCGCTTAAGCCCGGGAGCATACCTATGAATCAGCGAAGAAGCTTCTTTCCAGGACCTTACATTCCGCAATGTAGGTTCATCTTTGACATGAAAGAGAGTTTTCCCGAGCCAGCCTTTTTCACGAAGATGTTTTTCAAGAGCAGGCAGCAGGTAGGGAATCACCTCCTTGCCCGGCATTGTAATCTCCTCACCGGTTTCCGGGTTTTCTACCTTGAAATCCCTGAATACAATATCCGTGCTGAACCAGGCGCTGTCGCCGAATCTTGTCAGCTCTCCGGTCTCCAGGAAGTCCATGCCTTTCGTATCCCAGAATACCTGGGCGATCTGGTCGAACCGGGTGAAATCAAAAGTTAATTTCCCGGTCCCTGACCTGAGGACCAGGATGGCGCCGGCTGGAACCTCGAAAACATTCTGGCGATGTGCGGCCATATTTTCGGCATAAGTTCTCAATATCTCAAACCACGCATCAGAATACTCCTCATTGATTCCATGATGCCGATCAAAATGACTCGTGTTGTACCATTCCGCTACTTTCAGATGCCTTACTTCAGGAAGGGTCAGGGGATAAACCACCAGGCTTAAAGGGAGGAATTTCTCTATACCGCCACTGCTGACTTTAATCATGCCGTAATAATTGCCTGCCACAGCATCTTCCGGGATTACGATAGTGATATAAACCGCCCGGTACATATTTTCGTCAATGTATGCCTGGTTTTCTTCCGACAGGTAATCCGGAAACCGGGCAGGTGCTGTCCGTGTAAGGACATCTGCAGGTTGGTTGGGCGCATTTTCCGTCAGAGGAATGCTTCCCACAAAGTACCATGCTATGTTTTCTGCAGGTATTATCGCATTGCCGTCTTCAGTTTTTAATATATCTGCGTCGGCCTGAACAGCTTCCAGCTTTTTTCCGCCTGAATGGATATAAAACTGGCCTGAGATGGTTTCTCCCCTGATCCCGAAGATTTTGAGTGTATCGTCTGCCGGAGGAAGTTTATAACCATCCTCAAAAACCCTGTCAAGGTCACTGACCGCGGCCAGGGTAAAAAGCTGTTCCTGCTCTGATACTCCACAGGCGGATAATAAGATAACAATCAGAGAAATTGATAATTCAGTTCTTGATCTCATGGCGTAATTTTATTTGTGAAGTGATTAAATTTCAGGCGATCCTGTTTTCCTGGATATGGTAAAAAAGTGTGATGGGTCGCTTTGTAAATCGAAATAAATATAACTAAATTATCTCCACTTTGTCAATTCGATCTGTATTAAGGGAGCAACCCCAATGTGCAGGCGAAATGCCCGTTTGGCTTATCGTCATTTTTATTGTTAATCGAATATTTATTTTAACCAAACCCGAACATCAATGAAATCTTCAATTCCGGTAATCCCGTTCAGCATTGCGGTATTTTATTTCTCACTTTCATGTACTTCGGAAAAACAGGAACCTCCGATAAAGCTTGTTGCCTTGAATTCCATCGAGCGGTTCCTGCCGGTAATTCCACCGATAGGCAAACCGGTAGCGGAAATCAAAGCTGCCAGGAATGAGTACGAAGCATTCCAGGTTGTGATCTCGGCCGGAGCGGGAAACCACCTGAAGGATGTCAGGATCGAAGTTACTGACCTGAATGGGGATCATGGAGTGATCGATAAAAACCATCTTAATATTTTCCGTGAAAAGTTCGTTTATCTGCCCAATTCAACCCCGCGTGCGGAGCTGCCTCCCGGGCTATACCCTGACCCCCTGGTACCGTTTATTAACCCGGTTACCGGGGACTCAATCCTTCCAAATAAAAAATTAATTGCACCGGAAGGTGAAAAATTCAGAGTACCAAGATATTCCGCATACCCGATTGATTTATACCCCGGACAAAGCTGCGTGCTTTGGATCGATGTATATATACCTGCTGAGACCCCGGCTGGAAATTACACGGGATCGCTAATTGTTACAGCTGGGGAGGGGATAAGGGCTGAAATTCCGATACAATTGACTGTCTGGAATTTTACCCTGCCCGATCTTCCATCGCACCGGACCCATTTCGGAGAATTTTCCCTGATCTCCAGAGTCTGGGGAATTGACCAGGAATCGGAGCAATACCGAAACACGGAAATGAGATATTGCGAAGAACTTGCCCGTCACCGGATCAGCCCGCCCATTCCGCATAGCCTCATGCCGAAGGTTAAGGATGACGGAACTCTGGAAATTGACCCGGAGGTTCACAGGCAGCTACAGGATTATATTGCAAGAACGCATCTTGACGATTTCGAAGTCCCCCGGACCAGGTTTATGACGAATACCTCGAATAGCGACCGGCCCACGCCGGCTAACCAGACGGATCAGGCCGCGATCGAAAAATCAAAAAGATATTACAGCGAGATTTATAAGTATATCAGTGAAAACGGTTGGGATAAACGGGCATACCTGTACATGCTCGATGAGCCGAATTCGGTTAAGGATTACAACCAGGTAATCAACCTCGGAAAAGTTGTGAATGAAGCGGCACCGGAATTGAAGATCCTCGTAGTTGAACAAACCTATAAGCACGATCCGTCCTGGCCCGATCTCGATCCTTATATCGATATCTGGTGCCCATTGTTCGGTTTTGTAGATCGCAATACGATTGACCAGGCACTGAAAAACGGCGATGAAGTCTGGTCGTACACTGCCCTGGTCCAGCTTGCGCCACCTTACCACCCGGATTATGAAAAACTGAAAGAAAAAAATCCGCCGCATTGGCATATCGACAATCCTGTGATGTCTTACAGGATTCCTACCTGGCTGAACAGGCAGTATAATATTAACGGGCTTCTTTATTGGACGACCGCCGGCTGGTACAATGAGATTTCGCCCTGGGTGTTCCCGGTGCTGGGCCCCTGGGATGAAGAAGGAGCTGATTCGACAGAATAT
>DATDPY010000554.1:0-8952 GCA_035292565.1 Cyclobacteriaceae bacterium
GCAATATTGATCTGCAAACAATAAATATTCGCGCGGGAACTTATCGCCTCACCTGCAAACACATCTGGCGGGAGGGTGAGTGCTATCCCGGCAAGGACGCAAAAAATAACCACGATCTGGAAATCATTTTTGAAGAGGGAACCCGGAAGATCAGGCATAGGGAAAATATTTCGCTGAAGGATTTTTCCATAATGTCTTCTGTCGTGACCAACGGGGAATTCGAAAAATTCCTGAATACATCCAAATACCAGCCACGGCATCCTGAAAACTTCCTGAAACACTGGAACGGAAATACCTGTCCCCAGGAATTGAAAGACAGGCCTGTGGTTTATGTTAGTCTCGAAGATGCCCGTGCTTTCGCAGGCTGGGCGGGCATGCAACTGCCTACGGAATGGGAATGGCAGGCTGCGGCCGAGACCCTGAAAGATGAATTCCGATACAACGATGTTTTTGAGTGGAACGAAAGCGAACGCTTCGATGGATTCAATCGCTTTGTGAATCTGCGCGGCGGATGCCGGACCTGGAAAACACCCAGCTCCTGGTGGTACCTTCCGGGCGCACCCTATGGCGAGGTGGCCGGAGGAGAACAGCCTTACGATTCGCACGTAAAATATTTCCTGATGTATCCTGGGATTGACCGGGCATCAACGATCGGGTTCAGGTGCTTGGTGAGAAGCGCCAAATAATGAAATCCCCGGTTACGGGTTACTCAATATAATGATTACCCCTGGTAGCGATTCGATCAGGTTTGTAACTTGGAATTTGGTATTTGGAATTTGGAACTTGGGATCTGGAACTTGGGATCTGGAACTTGGGATTTGGAATTCGGTCATTGCCTGATTTTATCTTCATTTCATTTTCAAATTTGGATCACTACTATTTTTTCCTGATCAATCCCGAATACGCCAGCGAACCATCGGAACGATTGATCCTTAACAGATACAAAGCAGGATGCAAATTTCCAATCGTGACACTCTGGCTTTCGTCCGTCACCAGCCGGGAGAGGACCTGTTGTCCCAGGAAATTTACCAGGCTCAAACATAACGGATATTGAATCACTCCGGTCGCCTTAATATTAAAATAATCGTCTGCAGGATTGGGATATATCAACAGGACTTCAGGCGAGATCTCATGATTATTTAAATCAGTGGGAACAACGACGGAAATATTAACCCTTGCCGGTGACGATGCAAACACCAATCCATCGGAAGCATTCCATATAAAATAATCTGTACCGAGGTACTCATCACCGGGAACATAGGTAAGTTTTCCGTTCGCTGTGAAAGGAATTTCCTGCCCTGGCGTTATCTCGTTTCCGTCATTGTATAATAGCCCGTTGACCGGCAGCGTATCAATTCGTAACAATGCCATATCATCTCCATTTTCATCGTGAAAGACATTCTCCAATATGTTAAAATGTATATCCAACTCCCGGTGATATTCCGTGGTTGCATCAATATCCGAAAGTATGGGAGGATAATTCGGGACTGCCCTCAGATTTTCAATGGTAATCGTGTCGGTCAACAGGTTTCTAAGGTTGGCAACAGGCTGCAGGGTAATCATATATTCCATTTCTTCGAGGGGATCGTGGACCAATACCGCAATCGACCGGTTATCCACGCTGATGGATGCATCAAAAGCTGCCTGTAATGAATCCTGGGCAAGCCTGACGGTGATGATGCCCTGCAGATCATTATCCGCAATGATATTCCCGTCTGAATTCCTGATTTCCTGATCGAACGAAATAGTTATGGGACTCCCGATGAGGAATTCGTTGCCGCCCAGTTCGGTTGAAAAAGTGGCTGTGGGCGCAACGAGATCGTAAAGGGGACGTTTCCAGACACCTTGGCCCGGCTGCTGAAATCCTGTCATTAGATAATCATTTGTAAAACCGATTGACCTAAGATAGCTCATGGAAGGTAGCCCTTCATTGATGGATTTCCAGGTATCTCCCGAATCATCAGACAGCATGATTTTACCATCTTTTCCTCCGGCAAAAATTATCTGGTTCCGGATCCCCAAAATGCTGCAATAATCATAGCTAAGCTGAATCCAGGTTATTCCACGATCAGCCGACCTCAATATGCCTTTATTAGTTCCCGCAAAAATGACCGTATCCAGGAAGGCCACCGTATTAATCGTGCTGTCAGGCAAATTGCTGGAAATATTTTCCCAATGATCGCCGTTATCGGACGACATGAATACCCCCTCCCATGTTCCGACAAGAATGTTGGGGCCAAGAGTTCGCACATTTCTGACCTCATTGGAATTCTGCATCAACTGATGGAGGCCCAACCTTTCCCAGGTATCTCCCTGATCGGCGGATCTGTACATGCCATTCCAGGTTGCAGCAAACAAAAAATCTTCATTGGAATTAAGCTCCTCCACGTATACGAACGAGGACAATTCAGGATCGATCCTGAAAAATTCCCACGCGCCTGCCGGGATGGTTGAACGGTATACCAGGTCCGAACTTCCGCTGGCGAATATATAACTGCCGCTTACAGTCAGAGATCTTGAAGTATTCGGAGCGTTACCAAGGACATTCCAGGAGGCAGATCCGGCAACATTATTTGAAAAACTTATTTTCGAATCTTCGGTACCGGCATAAACCGTATCGTCGCGGCTAATAATATCGTACACAACGGTGGTCACCAGGTCATTATTAAACTCCTCCCATTCACTTTGGTTTTTTGAGCCCCTGAAAATACCCAAACCGCTACTTCCGATAAAAATCGATTCCGGAGATTCCTCGATTACTGAAAAGCCTGTTCCGGATAAATTTACCGCATCCCTTTTTTCCCAGGAATTCCCAAAGTTTAAGGAGGTATATATATCTGACGCTGACGAAGGAAGCAGCCACGCGGTATCATTTTTAATTTTAAGATCTGCATAATAGCTTTCAGGGAGTGTGACGGAAATATCTTGCCAGCTATTACCGAAATCCTCTGAACGGTAACACTTTGAAGCCGTAATGAAGACTTTATTTTCGTATATATTAATCGAAGAAATCCTGTAGCCGATATCCAGTCCGGCGCCGATCACACTCCAGCTCTGGCCTCCATCAAAAGATCTGAAAATTCTCACGGTATTTTCTCCGTAGGGTTCATTGCTTGCGAATAACGTATCGCCCGTAACCGCCAGTGTTTTTATCTGAACGCGCGTGGAATCGTCGTTTATATCATTCCATGATTTGCCATGATCGTCGGACCGGAACAATCCTTTGAGGGTGCCTGCATATAAACTTTTTCCATTGGATGCCACGGAGTATACGAAATACTCGGGAACTGGCCTGACAATATATGACAAATCATCATACACAAACATAACCCCGTCATTCACGCCGACGATTATTGTATCGCCATGGTTAGCCATCGAAAAGGGCGTCATCCACTCGGTCCCTGCGAGCCTGTTCCATTGATGGTTTTCGAATACCCACAGCCCGGCATTTATCGAGCCGCAGAGCAGGCGCCCTTCCCTTGAATATATACTACTGATGTTTCCACCTACCGGCCCTCCAGTGCTGGTCCATTGTGAATAACTGACAGATGTTTGGAGATAAATAATAAAAAACACACATACCTTAAATGAATTTAAAAAAATTTTCATAGCAAATATCAGTTAAAAAATTTCGTATGTTGTGGTGCAGAAGCAATTTGCAAATTTCGATATTATTCTCCAAAATATTTGAAACTGAATTCAAAGATTAATAAGCCTGCGAGTAACTGAATACTTAATCGGAGAAGAATGTGGAAGGCGCAGGATAATGAAAACAACGATAATACATAGATATTCGACTCATCTTAGATATATGAAGGGCAATCGGATTAATATAGATTTTGAAAGCCAGAATTAATTTAATTTCTTGAAAACGACTAAATTCGCCGTTTCCCGCCGTTAAGTATTTGCTTGAATTTCCTCGGTTGTGGAAATTTTAATTGATACCCTCGGTGAAAATACGGGACGAAAATATTATTGCCGAATCTGAAAAGGCCGGTCTTAATAACGGGCAGATAAATGATTCATCCCGTTTCCGGCGGCTTCTGCGCGACCTGGCAGCTTCCATCCGGGGCACCGAGCTGGATTATACCCAGGGAAGCATACGCCGTGCAATCCTGCTCCTGTCGATACCCATGATGCTGGAAATGGCGATGGAATCTACCTTCGCCATCGTAGATGTTTATTTCGTTGCGTCCCTGGGAGCATCGGCCGTGGCCACAGTTGGTCTCACCGAATCCATTTTGACCCTGATGTATTCGATTGCCATGGGTTTATCGATGGCCGCAACAGCCATGGTGGCCCGAAGGGTAGGCGAAAAAAACCACGAGGGGGCTTCGACCGCTGCCGTTCAGGCTATTATCGTGGCCATTGTTGCCTCTATTCCATTTACAGTGGCGGGCATTTTCTTTTCCAAACAAATTTTGACACTGATGGGCGCTGATGAATGGAGCATAACCCACGGTTACCGGTACACGGTCTGGATGCTGGGAGGAAATGCGGTGATCATGCTGATCTTCGTGATGAATGCCATCTTCCGCGGAGCAGGCGATGCGGCCATTGCAATGCGCGTCTTGATTATTTCCAACTGCATTAATATTGTCCTTGACCCGGCGCTGATTTTCGGATGGGGCCCCTTTCCTGAAATGGGCCTCGAAGGCGCCGCCATCGCTACCAATATCGGAAGGGGAACAGGGATTATCATTCAGGCGTGGACCCTGCTGAGCGGCGGAAAGCATATCAAGGTGCTTATCGGGCAGGTCCGGATCCGGACAGAGGTGATCATTCGATTGCTAAAAACATCATTAGGAGGAATCGGTCAGTTCATCATTGCCACAACATCATGGGTCTTCCTGGTACGTATCGTCTCGGAATTTGGAAGTGAAGCGGTTGCCGGTTATACGATCGCCGTAAGAATATTTATTTTCACCCTGATGCCTGCCTGGGGCATGTCAAATGCCGCATCAACCCTTGTCGGACAAAACCTTGGGGCCAACCAGCCGGAACGGGCAGAGCGTTCAGTATGGATCACAGGCCTGGCAAATATGATATTCCTGGTCATCGTGGCTTTTTTTTACATCACCTTCAATGAATCCCTGATTAAGATTTTTACTAACGATCCGAAAGTTATCGCTATGGGTTCAGAATGTCTCAGGGTTGTATCTTACGGATACCTTTTTTATGCCTGGGGAATGGTTATGCCCCAGGCTTTTAACGGCGCCGGAGATACCGTTACACCTACCAAGATCAATTTTTTCTGTTTCTGGTTGTTTGAGATTCCCCTGGCCTGGCTGCTTTCCATGAACCTGGGTTATGGTGAAACCGGGGTGTACTGGTCGATCGTGATCGCTGAGTCTACTGCCGGCCTGGTTGCGATCTGGCTGTTCAGCCGGGGAAAATGGAAACAGGCGCAGGTTTAGATATTCATATCCAAAAATCCCCGCTACCTTTGAAAAGACATGTATTCATTTAGTGAACTCCTCCTGAAAAAGAAATGTCTGTGAACTAAGTTTTTTGTAACTTTCTTTTGCAGTAATATTTTTTTATGGAAATCTGAAAACATTATGACCAATCGGATAAAAACTTTTCCCGCCTTCAAGGTGATATTATTAATTTTTACCGGGCTGAATATCGTTCCCGGCTGTGATCAGAAAGTGTCCGGGCCCACGCTTACCAACGGCCAGGAAATTATTATTTCAGGATACCTGGGCGACAGGATTGACCAATGTATTCAAAAAAGGATAAAAGCTCAGGACATGGATGAATTCATCGACCCCTTTCTCCACCGCACGGAAACCAGGTATTGGCAGACGGAATTCTGGGGCAAGTGGTTTACTTCTGCAGTAGCGGCCTATGAATATTCAGGCGACGAAGAATTGAAACAAAAAATCGATACGGCTTTTAAAAAACTGATCGCCACTCAAACTGCCGACGGTTATATTGGCAATTATGCGGACACCGCCCACCTGGCCCACTGGGATATCTGGGGGCGAAAATATACCTTGCTGGGACTGATATCCTATCATAAGCTTACCGGAGACACAGAATCTCTTGAGGCGGTTAAAAAATTACTGGATTTCACGATGTCGGAAGTCGGGCCCGGCATGGCCGATATCAACCTGACAGGCAATTACCGTGGCATGCCCTCGTCGTCGATCCTGGAACCGGTGGTTCTGCTTTATAATATCACGCAGGAGAAAAAATATCTTGATTTCGCAAGGTATATCGTTGAAAATTGGGAATCCCCGGCCGGCCCAAAACTCGTCAGCAATGCAATCAACGAAGTACCGGTTGCAGAACGATTTCCCGTTAACAATCCTGATCAATGGTGGTCGTGGCATAACGGTCAGAAAGCCTATGAGATGATGTCCTGCTATGAAGGCCTGATTGAATTTTACAGGGCAACCGGGGAAGAAATTTACCTCCAGGCAGTAGAGGCGGCGGTAAAAAATATCATCGACACTGAAATCAATATCTGCGGCTCCGGAGCTTCCGTTGAATGCTGGTACCATGGAAAGAAAAACCAGGCAAACCAGGCCATGCAAACGATGGAAACCTGCGTTACAATGACCTGGATGAAATTTTTACTTAATCTTTACAAAACAACCGACAAGACCGAATACATCGACCAGTTCGAAATCAGCCTTTATAATGCATTGCTGTCTTCCATACATCCCAATGGGCATACTTTTGCAAAATATACTCCGTTATGCGGATTCAGGGAAGAAGGAGACCCTCAACCGGGCATGAAATACCTCCATTGCTGCATGGCGAACGGGCCCAGGGCGCTGATGCTGATCCCGTCTGCCGCATACACGAATCGGGATGATTTGATTACCCTTAATCTCTATACCCAGAGCAGGGTGAAAATGAAGGTGAATGATTCTGATGTTGTGCTGGAACAAACAACGGATTATCCCAAATCAGGAAAAGTGACCATTCAGGTCGATCCCTCGAAAGAACATGCATTTACCCTGAAACTTCGGATCCCTTCATGGTGCAGGGAATATGAACTTATGGTAAACCATGAAGCTGTAAAATCCATAGCCGATTCGGGATACGTAATTCTGAACAGGACCTGGTCGGCAGGGGATAAGGTAATCCTTACCCTTGATATGCATCCGAGAGTAATCGAATCGCCTGATGGATCAGGAAATTTTGCGGCGGTGATGAGAGGTCCTGTTGTATTGACGCGCGACAACCGGTACAGCCCCGAAGTGGATACGGATGAACTGGTGCGGCCCGAATTGAACAGGGAGGGGGAACTTGAGTTGATCGAAGCGCCTGATCAAAAGGGTACATGGATGTTGTTCAATGCTAAATTCACTGTGGGGAGTTTTCAGGAAGGAAATAAGGGAAGAGGGGTCACGCTTACCCTTTGCGATTTCGCCTCGGCCGGAAACGGCTGGGGACCGGCCTCGCGGTACAGGGTTTGGCTGCCGCAGGTCTTTGATCCCAGGGTGAAGTAGGATATCGGCAGTCAGAGGTCGGCAGTCAGAAATCGGAGGTCAGAACCTCTGTTGTCAAGAATGATACTGTTCGTTGATAAGGATGATCAGACCTCCGGCTTCCTGCGGCTGACTTCGGTTAGTTTTGCGAGGACTTCACCAAACCCCATGGACCGGCGAATGGATATTGCCGCGTATTTTCTTTCATTAATGTCGGTGCTCGACATGGAGGGAGAAACGCACGAAAATATCAGGGAAATCAGCCTCATGATCGCTTCGGATTATGTGAAACCAAAAAATAAATTCCAGGCGTTCATCAAACGGTTCCCGGTTCTGCTAATCCGTTCGCGGATCGGGAAACTCCTGATCCGTTACCTCGAAAAAAAATTAAGGATTGCGGACATCCCGATGGGTTCGTCGCCCGGGTGATCACCGACACAAAGGAAACTTATGGGCTCGGATATGGCATTGATATTCTGGAGTGCGGGATCTGCAAGCTGTATCATAAACATGGCTACAATAAATAACTCAAAAACATTTCCTGGTGAATAGCCTGAAGGAGCCTGAATTTAAATCTTTTTTTTTCAAGGAAGGCGAAAATCAAATTTCGCTTAAAGACCTGCCGCGTATAATAATTATTCTTCTGGTGCTCATCGAAATTTGGTTATTAATCATCAAATATTATTATGCCGCGGCAATCCTTGTTTCTATCCTCATCGTGGTATTGACAGTCTCTGTCATTATGAAATGGAACTTGCTTTATAAGCCCTATATCCCGGTGCTTTTAAAAATAACACCGTCATCAATTACAGTGGGGAAGAAAAAATTTCCAATGCGGGATGTCCGGCTGGAAGAAATCAGACAGAAATTAGAATGCTGATTCATTTTACAACTTCGTTGAGGCGCCCTATTTCCGCGACATGATCTTAAGGGCATTTTTATTATAAACCTTTTCCAGGACCTCATCCTCCAGGTCAAAGCCGTTCAATGCCCAGTGATATGAGAACCGATCGTGGTCGTAGAAATGTTCGTCGGTCGATTCCAGGATGCGGAACGTGGTATGATACATGGAAGCATCCATTCCCATATCCGTTCCGTATACGATCCTGTCCTGGTACTTTGTGAAAAACATTTTAACAGTGCGGGGGATGGGGGCCAGCTCGGCATATCTTGCTGAAATATCAATGTACAGGTTCGGGTATTTTTCAAGCAGGGATCCGATAATGCTCAGGTCGTAACAGCAGTTTGCAAGATGGCAGGCTACAAACGTGGTGCGCGGATGTTTCCTGACCGTGTTCTCCAGTATCCTGATCATGCCCGCATGGTCCTCAACTCCGGGCTCCAATTTCACCTGCCAGGTAAAGGCATTCATCAGTCCGTCGTTCGTGGAATCCATTTTTTCATACATCCACTTTGGGTCTGCTACATGAATGTTGATTGGCATTTCCAGGTCGGCGCATTTTTCAAATACCGGGTCCATCCGCTCGTCATCAGGATGCATTCCCCA
>DATDPY010000555.1:0-5869 GCA_035292565.1 Cyclobacteriaceae bacterium
AACCTGTTGACCGGCAGGACCCAGATCTCCTTATAGGTCCAGATATTTGTTCCATCCCAGTAAGGTGCGTCATTATTCATGCAATCCACGCCGACCGGCAAGGCACCGACAATGTCCCCGGGATTCGGGCCATACAGGGGGGCAAAATCATATCCTTCGCCGTACATCAGGCTCTGGGAGAATGGATTTCTTCCAAATACCCATTGCATCTGCTTGCCGGCCAGTTCTTCGCTTTCAGGATCGTTGCGCAACAGGCCGGAAGCAGTAAGTGCCAGGGTTTCTGAAAGCTGAACTCCCGTCTGCCCGTGAAAGCCGATATTTGTCCAGACCGGAAAACGGCGGAGATAATACTCGTCGGTAAAACGCTCACCTTCATAGAATTGCTTCAGCATACCTTCCTTTGCAACAGTATCCGTGACTCTGTTAAAATCACTTTTCCTGTAGACTGCGGCCGGGAGCATTTGATAAGGAGCAGAATATTCTGCACCCCGCTTCATGAAATATTCGGAATGTATTACAGAGGCGCCAAACCAATCCATCCATTCTGTATGCTCCGGGAAGGCTTCACAAAGGTCTCTGAAAGCAAGCAGGGGAATTTCTTCAAAGCCTGCATGACTGTAATAATTGATGCAAGACTTTCCCGGGCCGGTATAGAAATACCCGGTGATCGGGATCCCGTCAATGAACTTTTGTTCCTGCATGTTCAGTAGCAGGCGACTATAATCAATAGCGCGGTCTGAATAAACCGTTTTACCGGTTGCTGAAAACAAGTGAAGCGAAGCCACAATTCCCCAGGAAGCCGCCAGGTAGGCATTGCCGTCGCGTGGATGAATTAAAAATGCGGGGTTCTCGAATTTCTCCCATTCTGGCTGAAGTCCGACTGCCGCTTCCCAGTCTTCCTCCGCTGCCTGAAGACATTTTTGTGCAAGTTCCGGCTGGTTATCTTTTGTAGTAAGATAAGCAAGCGCTGTGATCGCTGATCCCAGAAAGCTCTCCCAGGCAAGGTTCTTTGCGGGTGTGATCACATCGTCATCTGTGCCGATGATTCCATCCGTATAAATACGCATCATGCTCGACGACACCCTGTATCCATTGCCAAATCTTGATTTCAGTATCCAGTCAAGGCCCCACAGCGCTTCTTCGAGAACAAGCGCCTCGAGTTCCGGATCGGTTTCCCTCAAGTTCAATTGATTGACGATCTGCAGCATCGAATAGACTGTCATCCCGGTCCTGTAGAATGACTGGGTAAGATCGCCGGCGTCATGCCATCCTCCATAAATAAAAACAGTGTCTCCCTTATGAGATCCTCTCCAGTCTTTATGGCATTCACCATGGATCCCCGGAATATCCGTTCCGCAGCGTTCGCAATAGAAAAAATTGATCGCCTTGATGATGGGCTGTTTCCAGATTGAATCAGCGATGATAAACGGGCGCGTTGCCATCTCGCCTGCCCGGAGAAAATATTTGCCTTGTGATGTAATATCCGAAAAATTGAGAACCTGGAATTTGCCCAAATTGTTGGAAAGGATTTCAACAGGTTTTGTCAATACAACTTTTTGAGTCAGGGCATCTACCAGCTCAAATTGCGAAGCTGGAAGGTCCCTGGCTATGGCCGTTTTCGATTGCCATGGAGTATAACCGACATGACTGAAAGCGATCTTTCCCTCTTCCACTTCCCAGCCGTGGTACATATCGGCATCCACAACCTGGAGTTCAAGATTATCAAAATCATAAATTACGATCCCTTCAAGGCCAGGGTCATGGCCCCGGGTGCCTTGGCTTATGGAAAACCGCGACACCTTGTTCCTGTGCAGGTTGGGGATCTCCCAGGTGACAAAATTCCATTCCCCCTGTTTCAATCCCTGGATAACCGTATTGGATCGCGGGGTTGTGATTACCGTTGGGGCATCAAGGCATTCAAAGCTTAGCGAAAGCGTATTGACGCGGATATCGGATGGATGTACATAAATCCAAATAGCGATCCTGTTGTATTTTGTCCAGTCCTGGGGGTGCGGAAAATTTAACACGGCGCCCGAAGTCCCGCCGTTCCGTCCCTGCTCCTTTCCCAGCTCGGCCGCCGTTCTTTTTATATGCTCTTCGTTCCGTATGTGTGTACGGAACCTCAGCGACCGGGTGCCATCCTTCGACCGGTCGGTTGCCAGGCTGATCGTTCCAATTCCTGTTGCGGACCAGCCCGTTGTATCTTCCATATCCGAAAGCAACACTGATTCAAGGACTTCTTTTTGTTCCCAGGCGTGCCGCAGAGAATTTTCATAGATCTCTTTAACAGGCAATCGGGCTTGTTTTACGGGTTTTTTCGAACATGAAAAGGTCAGGGATAAAGCAATCAAAATTGCCGTCTGCAAAAAAAAGGTTGAATGTTTCATATTATTCAGGTGTTAATGATGATCTCGTTTTTTATACTAAAAAATCTGGTCATACCAGAATTTTTAAAAACACGATAAGATATATAAAATAAGAAGGATGTGCAATTGGGGGATTGGGAAACGGTGAATAGTGGACAGTAAACCAATGAACAGTAAACCTGTGAACAGTAAACCAGTGAACTGTAAACCAGTGAACTGTAAACCAGTGAACAGTAAACAGTAAAACCAGTGAACAGTGAACAGTTTCGTTACAATTCTACCTAACCAGTTAACCAATTAACCAGTTAACCAATCAACCAATTAACCAATAAAACCAACTAAGTTTTCCTCTTCTTCTTATTGGCTGAAGGAAACAAAACATTATTGAGGATGAGCCTGTATCCGGGAGAATTCGGGCAGAGATTTAAATCAGTAGGCGCCCAGTCGCCGCCGCGGAAATTATTTCGCTCAGGGTCGTGACCGCTGTAATAGCTCCAGTGACCCATGCCGAATTCACCGCAAACATATCTTACAAATCCGTCTTCACTGTTTTCACCCAGGGTGGTAACCGTTGATTTAACCGTGTATTTATTGAATGCCGTTGTGAGCCCGAAAAATTCTTTAATGACATGTTCGTGATTTTGCGTAAGGATTGCGGGTACAAGGTCGTATTTTGCAGAAAATTCAAATAAGGTGAAATAGCCCAGTTCCTGCCTGAAGCTGCGGTCGATATTGATATCCGAATATCGTCGCTGGTGCCCGGGAATAAGCTGGAAATTATGGAAAGCAAGTGTTTTGTCGTAATGGAGGTCGGGATTGGGGAGAGGGTGAATAAAGGGGTTTATGGCGTCATCTAAAACAGATAAGGACAGGTCGAAGGTTTCAGCTCCTGAGCACATGGCAAACAGGTATCCTCCCCCGGCAAGGAAGGCCCTTATTTTTCTCACGACTTCTGCTTTCATATCGGGAACCGAAGCAAAACCCAGCGTTTTGGCGTTTTGTATCTGCAATTCCTTTTCAAGGATCTGGGATTCCCTCCAGTTAAACCTATCGACCTGGCCCGTGAAGTCTTCATGGTGAAGGTGCAGCCAGTCATACATCATGAGCCGGTCGTCGAGGACTTCGGGATCATAAATGATATCGTAGGGGATTTCCGCGTAGTCCAGCACCAGAATCACGGCATCGGTTTCATCTTCGATAATTTCATTCCTTGGTGAATAAACGGCAATCCTGGGCGCTTTTCCCATATGGGCAATATCCATATTGACCGACAGGCCGGAGATCCCCTGGAGGATTGTATTTGCCTGGGCTGCGGATATTATTTCGAAGGAAACTCCCCTGGCAATACATTCCGTTTCAACCAGCGCCGAATAATCCAGGATGAAACTTCCGCCGCGGTAATTCAGGAGCCAGCTTACCTCTGTGTCATGTTCGAGGGTGAAATAGGCGAGGCCGTAAGCCTTGAGATGATTTGCCTGATGCTCGTCCATGGGAATAAGTATGGAAGCTGCAAAGCTCGACGATGCATAAAATATCCATACGGTACAAATCAGGGACTTCATAGTCAGGCGCGGATTTCACCATTTTAAATCTCCTCATTTTTTTCATGAAATACAATTCGTCTTTATCTTCGGGACGATGAACGGTTTGTTGAACCATATTAATCATGAATAAAGTAAGCCTGTTTCTATTTATCCTGGTTGTATTCGGTAATTCCTGCCGTATCCGTAAGGTTCCTGACACATTCAGGGCAGTATTCGAAGAGAATTCGTTTGAGCATAAATGGTCCATCAAATCCTTAAACCCGGACCTGCCCCCGGACTGGTCTTCTTTCGATTTCCTTACATTCGCAATGAAATCCTCAACTTCACAGCGCTGGTTTCTCAGGATTTTTGATAAGCAGGGGATCCGGGAATTGAGAATGCAGCCGGTCCAGGGAACATGGATTAGGGTTTCGATCCCGTTAAAATATGTCAAACGGCAGAATATCCAGGGAAGGGATGTTGCAACTATTGCCAAAATTCAGTTACCGGCCATTTGTATCGGATTTACCAACCGGGTGGGCACGATCAGTCAGGTAGATTCGATGGGTGTGGTTATGTACAATCCTATCGGGACACCAACACTTGAGATCCAGGATGTGCGCCTGACCATGAAATCGGAAGATGATTTTCTTGAATCAGGTCCCTTGGTGGATGAATATGGCCAGTGGATCCCCTTTGAAAGAACGGGTATTGCAACGAAAGAAGAATTGGAATCCGACTGGAGGGAGGAAGAGGCGGTAATGGAATCCGATACACACCAGTTCAATTACTGTAAATACGGAGGCTATGCCGGGACCTTAGCCAGGGCAACAGGATTTTTCCGGGTTGAAAAAACGGATAATAAATGGTGGCTAGTGGATCCGGACGGACATTTGTTCTTTTCCACTGGGTCGACCACGATGAGCGCATGGAGCGATACACGGTTCGAGGGGCGGGAGAAAATATTCAAAGCCAGACCTCCGGATTTTACCGATTCCAGGAAATTCGGAACTTTCGACGACGGGAAGCTTCTCGGTATCCCGGGCTTCAAATCATTTTATTCTTGGAACCTGTACCGGAGGTTCGGAGATAGCTGGTACAGGAATTGGGTGGATTTGACGGTTAACCGGATGGAAAATTGGGGCTTGAATACGATCGGGAAATGGGCAGACCCGGATCTCGAATATTCTCAGCGAAAGGCGTATGTCCTGTTCCTCCGGGGCTGGGGGATTGAATCGGGGATCATGGGCATGCCTGACATTTATGCCGAGGATTATTTAAAACAGGTAGACTCCGCCGCATCGGTACAGTGTGCACCGCGCACTTATGATCCCTGGCTATTGGGATACCTGATCGGGCAGGAACCGCCATGGGTCGACAGAGCCCTGGAAGTGGTCGAGACTGTTCTGGAAGGACCCCGGACACCGATGCAAGACGAACTGAGAAAATTCCTGGAAATAAATGATAGTCCGGATCGGCGTCGCGCTTTCATTTATGATACCTATTCGAGATTTGTGGATATCATTCATGCGGCGATCCGCAAGCATGATCCCAATCATTTGATCCTCGGATATGGATTTGCCGGCAGTGCGCCCGCGCAGGTCATCGAAGCATCAAAGCGCAGCTTTGATATTTTCAGCTTCACCAGTTTTGATTACGTGGCCAACCTGAATTTAATTCAACAGATTTATGAGATGACGGGCATGCCGGTCATGATCGGGGAATTTCATTTCGGCACCCCGGGCAGAGGCATAGCTGCCGGACTTGTACAGGTTAAATCGCTTGAGGAAAGGGGAGTGGCCTACCGGCATTATGTTGAAAACACTGCACCACATCCTGCCATAGTGGGTATCCACTGGTTTCAATGGGTTGACCAGCCTGCGACAGGGCGCATGGATGGAGAGAATTACAATACCGGCATTATCGATATTACTGACCGGCCGTATATCGACCTGGTCAATGCGATGAAAGAGACAAACA
>DATDPY010000556.1:0-4647 GCA_035292565.1 Cyclobacteriaceae bacterium
TGTTGAGGCGTCTTTCAGGTACTCGAGGAAAATTTTGTTTCCGGCTGTTGAGGCGCGTGACAGCACCTCTTCCTTTTCCGGAACAATTTCGGTCCATTGATCCCGGGCCGGATTCCGCGTATCTGCAGCCATCAGTCGGTAATTGGGAGCCTGGAAATCGGTAAGCATGAACAATGTCGTACCCGAATTGCCGACAAATAGATGATTGTTGTCAAACCCCGTTGCCAACGGGATTACCTGCCCTTTCGGATCCTGCAGGTCTTTAAAATAGAGTTCATTCCCGGAAGTGCTTTCCGCCGCAGAGAACACCAGGTATCGCTGGTCTTCGGAAATGCCCGCGCCGATATACCTCCGGGGATTTTGTTCCCCGCCGAATATAAGCTTATCCCCGGTCTGGGCGGTGCCTGTCTTATGATAATAAAGCTTGTGATGCATCGTCATACCTGACAGCAGGCTTCCCTCATCAGGCTTATCATAGCTCGAGTAGAAAATGCCCTCATTTCCAAACCAGGTGATATCGGAAAATTTTACATCTTTCAGTGTGTCCTCAACCAGCAATCCGGTGCCAGTATCCATAATCATGATCTTTTCCCAGTCGGAGCCGGATTCTGAAATAGAATATGCGCATAATGAACCGTTCTTTGAAAGGCTGATCCGAGAAAGAGCAATGGTTCCGTCCGATGAGAATTTGTTGGGATCGATGAATACCCGGGGCTCGCCGCTGAGTGAGTCGAGAACATAATACACCGACTGGTTCTGAAGGCCATCGTTCCTGTCATAATAATATTTACCGGCCTTGTGGAAAGGGATCCCGTATTTCTCATAGTTCCAGAGATCTTCGATCCTTGCCCGGATCTTTTCCCGGAAAGGGATTTTTTCCAGCCAGGAAAAAGTCAGGTCATTTTGTGCCTTCACCCAGGCGCCTGTTTCTTCCGACATATCGTCTTCGAGCCATCGGTACGGATCTTTAACGATGGTGCCGAAATAATTATCTTCATGATCCGCCTTCCTGGTCTCCGGGTAAGCAATCTTTTTTTCCTGACAGGAATAAAATGCAACCGAAATCAGGGAGGCGAACAGCCAGGGTTCTTTCATTTTATTTTATGGTTTATCAATGAATTCGAATCCGGTATATGGAACCAGGGCTGCAGGGATGGCGATCCCATCGGGTCCCTGGTTATTTTCGAGCATGGCCGCAACAATCCTGGGCAGGGCCAGTGCGCTCCCATTGAGCGTATGAAGATACTGGCTCTTATTATTACGGTCCTTGTAACGTAATTTAAGTCTGTATGCCTGGTAAGATTCAAAGTTGCTGATAGAACTTACTTCGAGCCATTTTTTCTGTGCCCCGGAAAAAACTTCCATATCGTAAGTCATGGCCGAGGTGAAGCCCATGTCGGCCCCGCAAAGCAATACCATTCTGAAAGGCAGCTCAAGTTTTATCAGGAGGCCTTTCACATGATCGCACATTTCTTCCAGGGCGGCGTAGGAGGATTCAGGATCATTCAGGCGTACAATTTCCACCTTATCAAATTGGTGCAGCCGGTTGAGACCTCTTACATGGGCCCCCCATGATCCGGCCTCACGGCGAAAACAGGAAGTATACCCCGTACACTTTACCGGCAGTTCTTCCTCGCGGAGTATGACGTTTCGGTAAAGATTGGTGATCGGCACTTCTGCCGTAGGTATCAGGTAATAATCTTCATCGGCGAGCTTATACATCTGACCTTCTTTATCGGGGAGCTGGCCTGTACCAAAGCCCGACTCGGAATTAATCAGCACCGGTGGCTGGATTTCCCTGTAACCCGCATTGGCGGCCTCGTCGAGAAAAAAGTTTATCAGGGCACGCTGGAGTTTTGCCCCCTTCCCTTTATAAACCGGGAAGCCGGCGCCGGTGATTTTATTACCAAGTTCAAAATCGATGATATCATACGATTCAATCAACTCCCAGTGCGGTAAGGCATTTTCGGGGAGGGCCGGAATTGTACCATGGGTGTAAACGACCTGGTTATCCTCACTGGATTTGCCCGACGGAACTTTCTCGTGCGCAGCATTCGGGACCGTATATAACAATTGCTGGAGTTCATTCTCCAGACCGACTAATTTCTCGCCGGCTGCCCTGCTTTTTTCCTTAAGCTCCATACTCAGGATTTTTATTTTTTCGGCTTCACCGGATTTCTTTTCTTTGATGAGTGCGCCAATTTTTTTCGACAGGAGGTTCGATTCGCTCAGAAAATTGTCGCGTTCAACCTGTGCATTTCTCCTCTGCTGATCGAGATCCAGAACTTGTTGTAGGACATAGCTTGCATTTTTAAATCGTTTCTTCTCAAGACCCAGGGCAACTTTCTCGAAATTTTCCCTGATATAGCCTGCCTGCAGCATCGTTACAAAATTTAAGATGTACAAATTAATAGAATTTTGGAATAAATTCGGGCTGGTTTGCAATATTCATAAGGGTAATAGTGTTATCTTTGAAATATAGAATAATGCTTGACTTTTAATAATGGTGTTGATATAATTGCGGTGCAATTCAACCCAGTAGGAGACTAACCGGGGCTTCGAATTCAAATTCTTATCATAACTAATCAACGTTTTCATCTATTCATACTCTTTTTATAAAATCTATTATTTTATGTATAACATTGATGACCTGAAAGTAAGGCTTCTTTCAGAATTAAAGGAGATCGCCGAGAAACTGGATATAAAAAACTTCAGGAAACTTTCCAAGCAGGAACTGATCTACAAAATTCTCGATGCCCAGGCAAACCAGCCGGAAGATGGTGTTCAGCCAAAATCCCCAGTGCCTTTCCAACCCGAAGTTGAAGAAAAGGAGAACGCCGAAATGACCACGAAAATAGCAAGGAGGGTCAATGTCAAGGAAATTGAAAATGATGACATGAGGGATAAAACCGCCGACGAATTGCTGAGCTCGCTTTCGCTCGATATCGATGAGAGCGTTACTTCCTTCGATAACGGTGAAAAAGAAAAAATATCCGAACCTGTCGCCGATGAAATCATCCCCCCGAGAAAAGAATTCAGGGAAGAGCCCAAGCCCAGACGGACATTTATCAAGGAATTTGACGGGGTAATCGAAAACCAGGGTGTGCTTGAGATCATGCAGGATGGTTATGGTTTTCTTCGCTCATCCGATTATAACTACCTTGCCAGCCCCGATGACATTTACGTATCACCATCCCAGATCAAATTATTCGGCCTCAAAACGGGTGATTCTATTACCGGCCTGATCCGGCCCCCCAAGGAAGGTGAAAAATATTTTGCACTATTGCGGGTGGCTTCCGTAAACGGAAAGACCACCGAGGAGATCCGCGACAGGGTGCCCTTCGAATACCTGACGCCGCTGTTCCCGGATGAAAAAATAAATCTTACGACCACCACCGATCCTGCCAATTATTCCATGAGGATCCTCGACCTGTTCGCACCCATCGGTAAAGGTCAGCGCGGCATGATCGTTGCTCAGCCCAAAACGGGGAAAACGGTCCTTCTCAAACAGATTGCCAATGCCATATCGGCCAACCATCCCGAAATATACCTGATGATCCTTCTCATCGATGAACGCCCTGAAGAAGTAACTGACATGGCACGGAGCGTGAAGGCCGAAGTGATTTCTTCAACATTCGATGAACAGGCGGAAAGACATGTAAAGGTGGCGGCAATAGTTCTTGAGAAGGCCAAACGTATGGTGGAATGCGGCCATGACGTGGTAATCCTCCTCGATTCCATCACCAGGCTTGCCCGCGCGCATAATACGGTTGTGCCGTCGTCAGGGAAAATCCTCTCCGGCGGGGTTGATGCCAATGCCCTGCACAAGCCGAAAAGATTTTTCGGCGCAGCGAGGAACGTTGAGAACGGCGGATCCCTTACCATCATTGCCACCGCGTTGATCGAAACCGGTTCGAAAATGGATGAAGTGATCTTCGAGGAATTCAAGGGAACCGGTAACATGGAATTGCAGCTCGACCGCAAATTGTCGAACAAACGGGTTTATCCCGCCATTGATGTGCCTGCTTCCGGTACACGGCGTGAAGAATTACTCCTCGACAAGGAGACCTTGCAGCGAGTTTGGATCCTTAGGAAATTCATGTCGGATATGAATTCGAACGAAGCGATTGAATTCCTACTCGAGAAAATGAAAGGGACCCGGAGCAACGAGGAATTCCTGGTTTCAATGAACGGTTGATCTTTTACTTCGATAATCTCCGGTACCTTGTCGATAAACTGGAACTGTTGATCGATATTGACCAGTAGCCACTCGATAAGTACCGCGTTATTATTCCATAATTAATTTCTGTAAATCCCAAATCTCAAGCGCCAAATCACAAATAAGCACCAAGTCCCAAGCCCTGATTCCAAAACCGGAATTTCAAATAATTGACGTGATATACCTCATGAACTCCGCAATTTTGGGATTTGAAATTTGGTACTTGAAATTCAGAACTTGGAATTTATTCTGCAACAAAGTATGGATCCAGCTTACCAGGACCTGATCATATTCTGGTTATTATACCTGGGAAGCCATAGCCTTTTTGCTTCTCATTATGTGAAAGACAAAGCCCGAAAACTATTCGGAGAATACGTCAGGTATTACAGGATCATCTATGTATTCGTTTATACCATCGCATTATTCAT
>DATDPY010000557.1:0-12473 GCA_035292565.1 Cyclobacteriaceae bacterium
AAATAATTCAATATCTCCATCTCCATCGAAATCGGCCGGTCTGACACAGGAGCTGTTTTCGAATTTTCCTCCAGGAAGGATCTGGGAGGATTTGCGCAGGTTCCCTTTCCCGTCATTGAAATATAACCTGTCGATCAGCGCCGGGGAACTTGATGGAAATTCATACCCGCCGCTGCCCACATACAGGTCCTGATCCCCGTCATGATCCACATCGAAAAAGGCGGCATCGGCATCCTCGCTCGACTTATCGGCAATAAATAATGCTTCATTGGTTCTGCTGAAAGTCCCGTTCGATGATTGTACAAATAATGCACCCGGGCTGTCTTTTGCCCCCCCGATGTAAACGTCATCCAATCCATCCCCGTTTATATCGCCTTTCGTTATCCTGGGGCCTTCAGTTGACAGCATATGATAGATGATCTTATCCCGCTCGAAGTCATTGAATGGATTTTCAACATGCCTGTAGTCAATGACATTTTCAGCGGGCAATTCACTGAATATTTTTTCAATTGCAGGTTTTGTATGAAAAGGATTTATGGCTTCACCTGCGTCCGCCTGTGATAACACCAGGGTCTGGTTTGTCGCGACTTCCGTCATCAGGGTAATCCTCCCGTCGGGCCATTCAATGACCAGGGAATCTACTTTTTCAAGATTTCCAAGTCCGAGGTTGGGCCTTGGATCGACCGTAGATTGGAATCCCCGCATGGGCATTTGTTCAATATACCAGGTTTTTCCCTGGTGGATGGCTGTGATCCTGGTTCCAAGCGCTTCCGTATTTTTACCATCCCCTTTAAGGACAAATTTTAAATAGCGGCTTTCAGGATTTGATTCGATCGACCGGTTCCTGTAAATAAATGCGGGCATGTTTACATTGTTCACGACGATATCCAGGTCACCATCGTTGTCGAGATCACCGTAGGCTGAGCCGTTGGAATGGCTCGGTTCGTCCAGGCCCCATGCTGAAGCCTTATTCTCGAATGAAAAACCTGTCAGGTTATGGAATGCATAATTCGGGATACGCTCGGAAGGAATGGATTCGATCAGCTTTTTATAGTCCACATTCTTTTCAACCACGATCATTCGCATTACCCTTACGTTCGAGAAGTACTGGATATAGTCCTGGTCGGTCAGGTCCTGGTAAATCCCGTTAGCCACGAAAATATCCTTCCAACCGTCATTATCCATATCGAAGATCAGGGCCCCCCAGCTCCAGTCGGTGGCATTGACTTTCGACAGACGCCCGATTTCACTGAAGGTGCCGTCGGCATTGTTCAGGTGAAGCATGTTCCGGGTGAACTGGTTGTAATATCCGTTCCCTACACCGTAAAGGTAACGTTCCCAGGAGTCGAAGGTAGTTTTGGTTTTCAGCCTGTCATCATGTTCCGGCAGCATGTCGGTGACAAATATTTCCGGGAAACGGTCATTATTGATGTCGGCCATGTCGGCGCCCATGGAAGCGGCGCTGATGGACCGCATCATTTCTTCAAGTTTCTCGCTGAAAGTGCCGTCCTGGTTATTGATGTAGAGGTAATCCTTCTCGAAAAAATCGTTGGAAACATAAATGTCCTGCCAGGAATCGTTATTGATATCTCCCACAGTAACCCCAAGGCCGAAGCCGATGATACTTCCGTAAATCCCGGCTTCTTCACTGACATCGCGATAGTGCCTGTCATCATTCCGGAAAAGCTTGTCGCCTCCTACCGGGTCACGGTTATTCCGCTGGTTGACGGTAAGATCAAAGCTCCCGATAGCCTGGTAGGAATTATTCAACAGGTAAAGATCCAGATCCCCATCCTTGTCGTAATCGAAGAAAGCCGCATGAGTGCCGAAACCCCTGTCGGCAATGCCGTATTCCGCCGCCGATTCCGTAAAGGTGAGGTCCCGGTTATTGATGAACAATTCATTTTCTTTATTATCGCCCTGCACATCCCCCGAATTGCAGACATAGATGTCGAGCCAGCCGTCGGCATTTATATCGGCAAGGCTTACTCCTGTGGACCAGGACCTCATTCCCCCGACGCCTGCCCGTTCCGTAATGTCCTCGAAAATGAAATCCCCTTTATTCAGGTAAAGCTTGTTGGCATGCATATTGGAAGTGAAGTAGATATCGATCAGGCTATCATTGTTAATGTCGCCAAGGGCAACTCCCCCACCGTTATAGAAATTACGATACCGGTATATATTGAATTCTTCCTTGTAATCGAGCCGGTTTTCAAAGTGAACATTGGTAAGACCGGGAACTAGTTTTTCGAAGAGCGTATATTTATCAGGCGGTGTTTCGTGCCGGCATGAGAAGATTCCGGTTAACAAAAGGCAAATTAAAATATTCCGAAGAAACTGCCGAACACTCATTTCACGATCTTATTCTTTATTACTGCTTAATTCTTTTTCCGCTTCCTTCTTCAATTCTATTTCCACCAGCAAGTCGGTAAAATTAGCGATCACAAACTGGTCATCCTGCTTATAGATCGTGATCCTCCGGTTCCCATCCACTTTTACATAAGCGATTTTCCCGTCAGGGTGCCTTACCTCGATAAAATCATCCCCGTACCATTTGTTAAAAAGCCTGAGCACATCGATTTGCAGACTGTCCGCCATCAGGCGCTTATTCCATGGCGCCCAGGATTCATAATTGAATCTGACCGGCATCTGCCAGATCTTTTGCTGATAGAAGCTCGGGTAAAAGTTCATATCTGCCGGCTCCTTCAGTTCTTTCGTTTTATATAAGACGGTTGTGTTTCCTGTTCCTTGCCGGACGAGTCCCTGCTTATTCAATTCCCAGCATTGTGCATAAAAATCACGTTGCACCATTCCCAGATAAATGCCCATGAACAGCGAATCATGCCTGACCCCGCTGGCCAGGCCCTCCCTAACTCTTTTGGTATATTCATGTTCACGCCTGCAGCCCAGGATCGCCAGGATCAGCATGAATGGAAAAAGGGAATACCTTAACATCACCGGCATACTATTTTTTTACTGTCTTTGAAAATACTCTCAACGAATCATTATTCATAGCAACCAGCAAAAGATTCTGTGACCCTATGCTTAATTCCTCAATATCGCGGATCTGTCCTTTTACAAAGAAACCGGATTCCGCGTAAGGTAAGGTAACGAAATCTCCATTCCCGTTCCCTCTCAGCAAAACTCCGTACGTCGCGTCATAGATCCCTGTTTGCGGTTTAGCCTCGTACAGATTCCCGCCCAAAAGTATATCAATATTCCCATCATCATCAACATCGGTTGCATGAATTGCATAAATGGGAGCGAATTGAACTTCGGAAGGAAGGGCTTTAACCATTAACGAACCATTTCCGTCGTTGACCAGCAATGAAGAAGATAAATGAACGGCGGAAATTTTAACGGCCTGCTCCAACCGGTCAGGGCCGAAGATATCCCCGATAGTTTGATCTTTATAACTCTTGTTGTCGGGGTATTTGTTTTTCAGAGAAGGGATATGGCGGACCAGGTCGGGCTGCAGTATGAATGGATATGATTTCCCGGAATTATACCGGCAGAGGAACTGGTCGAGGTATCCGTTCCTGTCGAAATCACTGACATAAAGCTGGACAGGCTCCGCATCCGTTGCCTTTAAAAAAGAATTCAACCCATGGTTCCCGATGATAAAATCCATATCTCCGTCCCGGTCGAAATCGGATTTTTCAATGACCCTCCACAGGCCCGATGTATTTCCAAGCCCATATGGTTCCGTTTGATTTTCCAGCTTCCCCCGGTTGTTGATAAAAACCGTGACTGGCATAAACTCGCCAACAACCAACAGGTCTTCATCCCCATCGGAGTCAAGATCCGCCCATGCCATGTCGGTGATCATGCCGAGCGCTTTCATTTCTGGAGCCCGTTCATCCGTTACATTTTTAAACTTACCCGAGCCGTCATTTTCCAGCAGGTACGCGCCGGCCGGTAAGCCATATGAAAACGGCTTCAGGCGGATCCCTACGGCCAGGTCACGGTCCCCGTCGCCATCGAAATCAGCATCCCGTGTGCAAGCCGAGCTTTCAAACCTGGTACCGGGAAAGATCTGTTCTGACATGGTAAAGTTACCGCTGCCATCATTAAAATAAAGCCTGTCGATGAGGGCCGGCGAACTGGAAGGGAACTCATACCCGCCCCTGGCGATATACAGGTCAAGATCATGGTCGTTATCGGCATCAAATAAGCGGCAATCCGTATCTTCGGAGATCCTGTCCTGTTCGAACACCGATATATTATCCATGATCATCCGCCTGTCTTTTTGCTGGCTGAAAATTGAGGCGGGCTCTCCCCTGGAACCTGTAATCACAAGATCTTCCATACCGTTTCCGTCGAGATCCCCAACCATCATTTCAGGGCCTTCCGTGGATGTCATCAGGAATACCATGGGGCTGACATCGAAATCTGAAAACTTGTTCTCGATATGCAAATACCGGATGATCCCCTGGTCTGTGACATCCTTCAACAACGGTCGGTTCATTTTATGAATTAAAATTTCATTATTTTCTTCGACCGCTGCAATATCCAGCATGAGCTCATTGTTTACTTCCAGGTTATATAATCTGGTTGTCCGATTATCCGGCCATTCAACCAGGACTGAATCGATCCTGGAATGGTCACCCAGCCCGAACAATAACCGGCTGTCGACTGTCGACTGGAAACCGCGCATGGGCATCAATTCCTGGTAGAATTTTTCTCCCTGACAATAAATGGTGACCTTGCTGCCAATGGCCCCTGAATTTTTTTTGTCCCCCCGCAGTCTGAAACTGATGAAGGAATGTCCTAAGTTTTCTGATGACATGTTCCGGTAAATGAAAGGCGGCATATTCACGTTATTGACGACCAGGTCGGGGTCCCCGTCATTATCCAGGTCGCCGTAAACTGCGCCGTTGGAATGCGATGGCGTCCCAAGACCACAGGTTGAAGCAACATTGGTAAAGGTGAGGTCCCGATTATTCCTGAAAGCATAATTCGGTACTCTTACGGAAGGCATATCGTTGATCATGGTAAGGATGGCGTGTTCCTGGTTCCTGATCAGGTTCCTCACAATGGCCGGGTCGGAATAAAAGTTAATATAGTCCTGGTCGAGGAGGTCCTTGAAGATGCCGTTCGCTACGAACAGGTCCTTCCATCCATCGTTATCCATATCAAAGATCAGTGCGCCCCAGCTCCAGTCGGTGGTGCTTACGCCTGCATATCTTCCAATCTCGCTGAATGATCCGTTTCCGTTATTTAACTGAAGGACATTCCGTGCGAATTGCCTGTAGTACCCGCTATCGAGGCCTTTCTGATAAGTCTCCCAATCCTCGAACATGGCTTTTGTTTTATAACGTTCTTCGGGTTCCGGTGTCATCTCGGTCACGAAGATCTCGGGGTAGCCATCGTTGTTGATATCGGCCATATCCGCTCCCATAGAGCCCAGGCTCAGTTCCCGTATACAGCTTTCAAGGTTTTCGGTGAATGTTCCGTCGTGATTATTCATGTACAAATAATCCTTCTCGAAGAAATCGTTGGATACATAAATATCTGCCCATCCGTCGTGATCAATGTCCCCGACCGTCACTCCGAGACCGAAACCGATCCTGCTCCCATAGATACCGGCCTCCTCGCTGATATCGGTAAACCGCGATCCGTCATTGCGAAAAAATTTGTTGCCTCCTTCCGGGTCCCTGATATTCCGCTGGTTGCGAGTCTTTGCAAACCCCCCGACAGAACGCATCGCATTGTTCAGGAGGTAGAGGTCGAGGTCCCCATCCTGATCATAATCAAAGAAAGCGGCATGAGTAGAAAGCCCTGTTATATCAATGCCATATTCGCCTGCCCTTTCAGTAAATGTAAGGTCTCCGTTATTGATGAACAGTTCATTCTGTCTGTTTTGCATGGTCATGATGCCCGATTTGCATACATATATATCAAGAAGACCGTCCCCGTTCACATCCGCAATGCTTACTCCGGTTGACCAGACGCCCGTACAGGCAACTCCGGCCTTTTCCGTTATATTTTCGAATTTCAGATCGCCCTTGTTCAGGTACAGCCGGTTGTCGACAAGGTTTCCGCAAAAATAAATATCCGTGAGCCCGTCGTTATTGAAATCCCCGAGCCCTACCCCGGCACCGTTATAAAAATTCCGGTAGGTATAGGTATTATATTCTTCGGTATATTCAACCTGGTTAATAAAATCTATGCCGGCCTTTTGATTGTCTATCAATTCAAATAAATCCGAGTTCTCAAGATTCTTTTCTTCCCGCGGAGACCGGCAGGAATCCATGGCTATCATCAGCAAGAATAAGACCATTGCCATTACGGCCTGCAATGTTTTTAAATTGTTTCCCAGATCCATCTTAATATTTGCTGAGAAATACAATGAAGAGTCGGCATAATTTTCCTGTCAAAAATAGGTGATTAAAGATCGAAGAGATTCATTAACCGGGATAAAAAAAAAGGCCGCATCTTGCGGCCCTTTGTCAAAGGTGAATTATCAATACCCGTCGTTCTGATCGAGGTTCGGGTTAACATCTGTCTGCGATTTTGGAATCGGGAATAAGACCGTATGGGCGCCGGTAACGGTAAAGTCTCCGGTAACCGTGGTCGGCAATTTCCACTTCTCAACTTCGGTAAACATTCCCCACCGGATCAGGTCGGTGCGGCGGCTTTGTTCTTCGAACATTTCACGGCCGCGTTCATTAAATATTTCCCCGCCCGGGACATCGCCGTCTTCTACCTTGAAGCTGATCGGGGCATCGAGGTCGCTAACAGGATCCAAACCTGCCCTGTCCCTCACCTCGTTCAACAAGCCCAGCGCAACGGCATCGGTGGAGCTGCCTGAGAGCCTCCAGTTTGCTTCAGCCAGCATCAGGATGACATCGGCCAGCCGGAACACAGAAAAATCGTTGCTCATTTCGGTTGTTCCGCCGATCTCATATTGCCATTTTCCCACCCTGGCTCCTGCCTGGCGCAGGGTAAGCGAACCTATTGTAGCCACATCCGGATCGAAATTGACCCAATCGCCATCCTCATCATAGGGCCTGGAAGGGTTGGCCGGGTCTTGTCGTTCATACTTATCATCCAGAACCGGTAATCCGGCTGCCGTATACTGGTATCCTGCCAGGAAGTTGCCTCTTCGGGTTGCAGGTCCGTCGACGGTACCCGCATCCCCTTTCCGTAAATCATTATCTGCATAGGAATCATAAAACTCCTTCATGCTGCAGAATCCGTTCCAGGGCTGGCTGGAAAGATTAAAGGTAAACTGGCTGCCGTAATGAAGGGATTTCATCGGCAGGTTAAATCCCTGTGCATAAACCTTGTCATAAGGAATGGCAAAGATGAATTCCTTCGAACCCGAATTATTTACATTGAAGTTGGTAAAATAATCGCCCTCCAGCTCAAACTTCCCTGAGTTGATGATCGCCTCGCAAGCCGTCTTCGCCTTGGTCCATTGTACGTTGCCTGTATAAGATACCGCATTCAAATATAATTTGGCCAGGATCATCTGGGCTACCCAGTAATTTGCACGGCCATAGGCAGCCCCGCCTACATCCTGTGTCAAAAGCGATGCATTGGTGGTAAGTTCCGCTTCGATGAAATCATAAACTTCCTGCTTGGTATTGGAAGCCGGTAAAGCAGGGGCATCGGCAAAACCGGTTACGATAGGCACCTTTCCGAAAGTGTCGAGCAAGGTCAGATAAAAGAAGGCCCGTAACACCTTAAGCTCTGCAATATAGCCTCCAGCGACATCCTGTGAAACGGAGCCATCGTCGATAAGACCCTGGAAGGTGGCGATCAGGCGGTTGGCCGTACTGACACCCCCGAAACAGAAATTCCATGAACCGTTCAGGGTCGGGTCTTCATTATTCCACGAGTGCTGGTGCAGCCTTCGGAGGTGGCCACCATCATCCCAGTCTGCTCCCCGGGTGGGAGTAACCATTTCATCGGAAGAAAGTTCCCTCATATCATGGATGTCGCCCATGGCATAACCATACAACTGCGTATAGGCATTCCCCAGCGCAGAAATAAACTGCTCTTCGGTCTGAAAGTAGTTTTCAGGTGTGATCTCGCTATACACTTCTTCATCGAGGTTGGTGCATGACTGGCCGATGGCCAACATGAAAACAACCGCTATGAATATTTTCCCCGTAAATAAGAACCTTTTCATTTTTATTTGTTTTTTCATTTAAACAATCCTTTAAATACCCTGGTTAAAAGCCGAGGTTAACTCCCAGCGATACTGACCTGGTTACGAACCATGTATTCCTCCTGTCGAGACCTGGCGAAAGGACCCCGCCCATCTGGTAGGAGTCGTCTGAGCCGATTTCCTGGTCAATCCAGCGGACTTCCGGGTCAACACCTTTATATCCTGAGATGGTGAATAAATTATTCCCCGCGAGGTACAGCCTGATCTTGCGAAATGCCGCATTGGCCGGCAGGCTGAAATTATACCCGATATTGAAGTTATCCAGTCTGAGAAAATCGCCTTTCTCAACGTGCAGGCTCGAAGCTTTCCCCGAATTTGTGGTCAGGAGAACACCGCCGGGACTCCGTATATCTCCGGCCGTTTCATAAACATTATAACCGGTAACCAGGTTTGGCACTTCATAAAATCCGCGATAACTATTTAAAAGGTCATGACCAAATGATCCCCTGAAAAATATGTTTGCATCCCAGTTTTGTCCAAAGGTAAACGTGTTGCTGAATCCAAGATCGAAATCTGGAAGGCCATGTCCGATAACCGCCCGGTCTTCATTTCCGCCACTCTTGATACCGTCACCGTTAACATCCGCAAATACCCAGTTCCCGGTTTCATCAACTCCTTCATATACCAGTCCCCAGATCTGGCCCATTTCCTTGCCTTCCTCAACCCTGATCAGAGGCGTACCGTTCTGGCCAGGCGAGCCCATATCGGAAATATCTCTAAACCCGCCAAACTCAAGATCTCCGCTTGACAATGAAACGATCTTGTTCTCGAGGTAGTAATTAAAGGTTAGAGAAGGCGTATAAGATAAGGCTGTCGCTTGTACGGCTTTCCAGGCTACTGCCAATTCGATCCCTGAATTCTTGATCTCGCCGATATTCGACAGGGTACTGTTATACAGGTTGGGAGGAACGGGAACCGTAAAGTTCAAAAGAAGGTCCGAGGTCGTCCTTGTATAATAATCAAGAGATCCGAAAATTCTTGATCCCATGAAAGAATAATCAATTCCGATATCGATCTCGCTTTTCTTCTCCCATTTCAGGTCGGGATTTGCATTGCTCCCGGGCCCATAACCGGGCACAAAGGCTCCGTTATAGAAGAAGGATGATCCGGAGGTGAGGCGGAATAATGAGGCATATGAATTTCTGGGTAAATTGCCGGTTACTCCCCAGCTAACCCTTGCTTTCAGGTTATCGATGGAAGGCGAACCGATAAAATTCGCAAGTTCAACTCCCGCGCTGACTGCAGGGAACAAGCCCCATTTGTTATTCTCACCAAATTTTGAGGAACCCTCCTGGCGTACGCTGGCCGATAGAAAATAGGTTTCGTTGACGTTCAGGTTCACCCTGCCGAAGAAGGCAATCAGCTTGGCCCTGTCCTTATAGCTGTCAATGTCGCCCAATCCCTGGGGGAATTGCCTTGCAGCGCCCAGGTTATTAAAGCCAAATGCATCGGTTATGAAAATACCCCCGTATGCATGAAATCCCTCGTTGATGAAATCCTGGTAGGAATAGCCTCCGAGGACATTCAGATTAGCGGCGCCAATATCTCCGGTCCACCTCACTGTGGTTTCGAATAATTGATTGAAATTCTGGTTCAACTCCCTTTCACCACGTCCATCGGTATCAACACCTCTCCAGTAACTGTTCTTGTCATAATAACGGCCGCGGAGGAAGCTCTCATTCTGAAGGGAAAAGAATGCATCAACGGAAAGGTTTTCAAGGACCTCATAGGATCCCCTGATAGCCTGGTTGATTCTGGTGTCCTTGCCCTGGTTGGTATTCAGTTCCAGGATGGCCACCGGGTTGTAATAGTCGAAGGCTATGCTCTGGTAATATCCCTGCCACCGGTCGTAATCTGTGGCACCCGGATCCAGGTTGACCGGGGCGGTTGGGTTATACACCGTGGCATACCGGAAGGCTTCATCAAATCCGTAGTCTGCCTGTTTGAATGTGCCGAAAAGATTATAGGTAACGGTAAGTTTGTCTTTCAGGCCTTTTTGTGTAATGTTCAGCGAACTGTTCAACTGCCGGAAACCTGTAGTAATCGCTATGCCCTGCGCATCCCTATAGTTGATGGATGCACGGTAGGTTGTTTTGCTTGATCCGCCACTCATGGAAAGATTGTGTACATGACTCTTGGCAGTTTGAGTAATTTCTTCAAACCAATTTGTTGTACTACCAGCATCATTGGTCGAAATACCAAGTTCCAATGACAATGCCCGAAATCCGTCGGCATCCATCATGGGAACGAACCTGGCCGGCATTTCAACGGTAACCAACCCGTTATAATCGACTTCAAATCTTCCCTCCTTACCGGTTTTTGTAGTAACAAGGATAACGCCGGTTGAGCCCCTTGTGCCATAGATAGCTGCCGATGAGCCGTCTTTCAAAACGTCGATTGAGGCTATGTCCTGGGGATCGATATTATCCAGCGAGCCGCCGGCAATACCGTCGATGACGACCAGGGGTTGGGTATTTTGTCCTACCGAGGATGTTCCCCTAACACGGATCTGGTATCCGCCATTCGGGTTGCCGCCTGGTTTCGTGATCGACAAACCTGCAACTTTTCCCTGGATCAACTGTGCGGGGTTATTCACATTCCCCTGGTTAAAGTTTTCCGCTTTCACACTGGAAACTGCACTGGTGACTTCTTTCTTTTCCTGGGTCCCATATCCGACAACCACCACTTCGGATAATGCGGTTACGTCAGCTTCCAGTCCGACATCAACCGTTGTCTGGGCCGGGGATAATGCGACAGTTACCGTTTTGTATCCGACATACGACAGGACCAGGGTAACTGCACCGCTCGGGACTTCAAGTTGAAATTTTCCGTCGATGTCGGTCACCGATCCGCTTGTTGTTCCCTGGATCAGGACGTTTACACCGGGAATCCCTTCCCCGGTCGACGCATCCGTCACCGTTCCGGAAACCGATCTCTCCTGCGCGAATAGGAATGCGCCTGAAAGTAATAAAGTTAAACTCGTGAGTAAAAACCTCTTCATAGCATTATATGTTAATAGTTAGTTTCTCTTCCGGGCAAATCAATACCTGATACTCTTTCATTCACCCCTTTTAAACTCCATGATGATAAAAAATGAATTCAACGCTTAATCAATTCGCTTTTTAGGCCATGTAACTTAAAAATGAATCTGTTAAAAATCAATAAATTAAAGATAAATGTTTTCCGAAATCGATTGCAAAGGCCATATTTATTTGATTTTTTTTAAATAAACTTCCTGGTTGAAACCATTTTTCCCCTGAATCTGATCCGGCGCTCGGCAGATCTCTTCCGCGTTATTTATTGCCCTGATTCGCCGCTCAGGCCTGAAAAATCAACGATATGAAAATTTAGCTGATGCCGGTCAGCCACTTCAGGAATCATTTCCTACATCATCCTGCGCCCCCATTTACAGTTTTTTCCCAAATATTAGTCTCAATACGAAATTCCTTGATAAATTTGCTCCCCCTTACCGGGATTCAGCGTAATTAAATTTTCATTTTATGAAGAGGACATATCAGCCTTCGACCAGGAAAAGACGGAATAAGCACGGCTTCAGGACAAGAATGACTTCACACGGAGGAAGAAATGTACTGGCCAGCAGGAGGGCGAAAGGCCGTAAAAAACTTACCGTATCCGACGAAAAGCGGCATAAATAATCCCGGGCACACTGACCCTTCCATGTGGCATTCCTTAAAGCCGGAATCCCGAAAATTCATGAAAAGCGAGCGATTGTGCTCAAAAAAACTGATTGGCGATCTGTTCAAAAGGGGCGAAGTAAAAAAATTCCGCGATTTCCGGCTCCATTCTCTCGCCATTCCCAGGGATCAGTCGGAATACCACCAGGTCCTGATTTCCATTCCCGCCCGGCTCATAAAAAAAGCAACCGCCAGGAATACCATCCGAAGGCGGCTGCGGGAAAGCTACCGTAAAAATAAATTCATCCTGTATTCCGGCCAGATAAAATCGTTTTCCTATTTGCTGGCCTATGTGTATATTAGCAATTATATCGTTATCCAGAAAATTCTCGAAGAGCAGGTTATTGCATCGTTAGACTATTTGGTGAAAAAAGAAAAATCATCATTATGAAAACCCGGATAAAAAAATTCCTGTTCCCCGTAATCATGATGGTTATGTTCGGGGTAATAGCAGCCATCACCGTCCCCAATGAGCGCTATTTCGATATTGCCCGCAACCTCGACATATTCGCAACTCTGTTCAAAGAAGTGAATTCATTTTACGTTGATTCCATCAATCCCAATGATATGATGCGGACCGGCATCGATGCCATGCTGGG
>DATDPY010000558.1:0-5307 GCA_035292565.1 Cyclobacteriaceae bacterium
CTTCAAGCAATACAGCATGTGCATCAACTGCATGTTATGTTATTCTGCCTGCCCTGTATACGGGCTTGACACAGAATTTGTCGGCCCGGCCGCCATCGCTCTTGCGCAGCGGTATAACCTGGATTCCCGTGATCAGGGAAGCTGGCAGAGGATGAATGAGCTTGATGAGGACAGCGGTATGTGGAAATGCACCTTTGTCGGAGAATGCACCAAAGCCTGCCCCAAGAATGTAGACCCTGCCGGTGCAATCCAGCGATATAAACTTGCGGGTGCCGCAGGATGGTGGAAGAATTTCCTGTTGCCCTGGGGAAAAGAAAAATAAATTAAATATGGATCATACAGAGTATCCGGAACGTAAGACTTACAAGAAACGCATGCCGGTCTTTTGGTGGACGAAACATTGGAGCGATTTTCTTTTCATCATGAGGGAACTGACGAGCCTCCCGGTTGCATGGTCGTGTATTTTGCTCATATGGCTTGTCCGTTCGTTAGATGAGGGTCCGGAAGCTTACTATAATTTTATCGATAAGCTGAGCTCCCCCGCCATGATTGTTATAAACATATTCGCATTTGCGGGGCTGGTTTTCCACAGCATTACCTGGTTTAGTCTTGCTCCCAAGGCCATGGTCCTAAAGATAGGCAGGTACAGGGTACCTGGCCCGCTGATCGCCTGGATGAATTATTCCGGCTGGCTTATTGCATCAATCGCGATAATTTGTATACTGAATTAACTGAAATAGAATATTTAAATTCCTGATGAGCAAGAAAAAAATACACATGGAACCTTTCTGGTGGACCTGGTTCAGTGTTGGCGGAACTGCCGCTGCCTTTACTTTACCGGTTCTGATGCTTATTTTCGGAATTGCAATCCCGCTTGGATGGATGGAACCCCCTGTGTACGAAGAATTATCGGGAATGCTTACCACCGTAACCAGGCTCGTAATATTGGTCATTATTCTGCTATCCCTGTTGCATTGGGCGCACCGGTACAGATTTACTTTATACGACGGACTTCAGTTGCAGCGTTATCATAAGTTGATTTCCATATCATGTTATGGAACTGCCATTGGCCTGGGTCTGTATTCAATAAGGATACTGTTAAATTTCTAAGCCGGGAATTTTATAATTGGATATTCCCTGCCGGGATCTTATCTTGGGTATTGAATTAAACCGACCGGATCATGTTTCAATTAAAATCTATTCACCGCGAAGGTATTCCACGCGCTTTGGAGAAAGTGGAAAGATACCGTTTACTGAATGAACCTGTTGAAGCGGAAAGCATATGCAGGGATATACTGAATGCAGATCCGGATAACCAGGAGGCGCTGGTCCTGCTGATCCTGTCGTTGACCGATCAATTCCAGGGCGGGATTTCCGGACAGGATCCGCTGACATTAATCCATGGTATTAAAGACAAATATAAAAAAGAATATTACCGGGGGATCATTCTTGAAAGGAAGGCAAAGGCGGCATTATACAGAAATACCCCTGGCAGTAACCACGATGTATTTGAATGGCTGGAGGAAGCCATGACAGCTTTCGACATAGCCGGCCAAATCAGCCCCTCGGGTAATGATGATGCGATTCTGCGATGGAATGCCTGCGTAAGAACGATACAACGTCATAATCTCACGCCCAGACCCCAGGAAGAACCGGGGCATATGAATATCTCCCTTGAGTAAGACTTATGAATGGTGTTTATGGGTTATTGGATAATGGTCTGTTGGGAGTACGATTTGGCAAATTGCTTTACCGGATAATTTAATTCACTTGAAGGGTTTCCTTTAATGGGAAAAGTGTTGGGAAGCGGAATTTTTTCTATGGAACTGTTTTATATATATATCTAACAATCTATATTTCCAGTTATATCTTTATGAACAACCAATAAAAACAAACACTATGGCAACTCGACACGCCTCCGCACAATGGAACGGCACTTTAAAGGAAGGCAATGGAAAAATGAGATACGGTAATTATGAAGGGAATTATAGTTTCTCCTCAAGGTTTGAAGAAGGCCCGGGGACGAACCCTGAAGAATTGGTTGGGGCAGCAATTTCCGGATGCTATTCCATGTTCCTTTCAGCCCTGTTGAGCGGTGAAAACCTTAAACCGGAACGAATTGAAACAACGGCGACCATTCAGTTAGAACGAGATGACCGGGGGCCCATCATCACAAAGATTGATCTCGATTGCAAAGCAAAAGTGGCCAATATCTCAAAAGCGGAATTCCTTAAACATGCAGGTAAGGCAAAAGAAAATTGTCCTATTTCCAGGCTATATCAGGGCACGACAATTAACCTGAAAGCTGAGCTGGTTGGATAAAATGTCGGGCGCTGTACTTCTGACCACGTATTGAAATTTGGGATTTCATTCAAAATATATATATTTATCCTGGAATTTTTTAGCATAACATAGCCTTTATTACTCAAAATTTTTTAGTGATAATTCCCAAATGACTCGTAAAGAATACCTCGAGAAAAACTTTAAACTCGGATTGTGCTCCTGTGCATTTCTGCTTTCAGGTACTGGCAATGATCTTATGCCCGCGAAAGTGACTAAATCATCAGATGAGGACCTGGAAAGGATTAAAGCTGAAAAACAATTTATCGAGAACTGGCTCAGCGACCTGTTTGAGACCATGGATCAGGTATTGGACCGGGAAACCATGATAAAACTGATCGAGGGATGCGGAAAGGGTTGTTTTAAAAGGCACAAATTCAAACAGGATATTGCTGCCGACGGGAACGGCAATATTGACAGGCTGATTGAGGCATACAAGCGGAATTTTGAGATCTGGAAAGATGGAAATTCCGTGCATAACCGGTATGGTGAACGATCTGCATTATGCTATTGCCCTGCAGCGAAGGCAAGGCCTGTAAAGCCGGGAGACCTTCATTGCGAATGCACACGAATGACACACCAGACTATTTTCGAGACTGCCATGGGCAGACCTTTCAAGGTGGATATTGTTGAAACATTACGGAGGGGCGGTCAGACTTGTCATTTTCTTGTTCATCTTGATTGAAGCCGAAATTGCATTTCAGACGATCACGGTCACTACGGGCAATCAATCCGTGCAATTTTAAAGGGTTTCACTCAATTTCCCGGAAAATGTTTATTTTAATCCATGAATTGAACAATCTGATTATAAACGATAACCGGAATTTTTAAATACGCATGCTTATGAAAAAATCTGAGAATTCCAGCCGCCGTGATTTTGTGAAGAAAAGTTCGATGGCTTTGCTTGGCGGGACTGTATTGGCCGGATATGCCGGGAAATTACGTGCTGGAAATCCCGGTAACGGTAATATCAGGGTTGGGCTTGTCGGTTGTGGTGACCGGGGGACCGGTGCCGCAGTTCAAGCTATGATGGCAGCCGAAAATATCGCGCTTACAGCAATGGGCGATACTTTCAGGGATAAACTGGATTCCAGTTATATCAACCTGAAGCAGAATGATCCCAGAAATCAGGTTAAAGTCGCGGATGAAAACAAATTCACGGGATTCGATTCTTACCTTAAAGTAATCGATAAATGTGATGCAGTAATCCTTGCCACACCTCCCCCATTCCGACCTTCCCATTTCGAAGCGGCTATCAAGGCAGGGAAGCATGTTTTCATGGAAAAGCCTCTTGCTGTTGATGTTCCCGGATATCATAAAATCATGGAAATCGGCGAATTGGCCAACAGCAGGAATGTAAATGTCGTGGTCGGTCTGCAATTCCGATATCAGAAATCATTCCAGGAACTGATCAAAAAGATCTGGGACGGAGCAATGGGAAGAGTGGTTTCGCTCGATGTATATTTTAATGTAGCCGCCCCGGTCATCCACGAGCGACAGCAGGGCTGGACGGAAATGGAATTCCAGTTACGAAACTGGCGGTATTTCACATGGCTCTGGGGCGGGCAGCTTGCAGGTCAGACAATACACCAGATGGATGTGATGAACTGGCTTATGAAAGATTACCCTGTATCCGTAAAGGGAATCGGCGGCCGGCAAACATTCTTTGGGCCGAATCAGGGGCACACCTATGATCATCATTATGCCGAATTCAAATATTCGAACGGCGTAAAGATGCATGTAACCGGAGCAACCATGGACCGATGCTGGAGCCGCATGGGATTCGATATTCTGGGTACCCAGGGGATGGCCAACGAAAGGAATATGATTATGGACCTGGATGGAAAAATTATCTGGAAATACAGGGATGAGGATGATCCCAATGCATACGAGGTAGAGCACCAGGTATTTTTTGATGCTATCAATAAGGGAAAGCACGTAAACGATACTGAGTTTGGCGCAAAAAGTTCTTTAACCACGATCATGGGCAGAATGGCAATCCATTCGGGCCGGGAACTCGAAATAGATGATGTATTGAAGTCCACACGGAGTATTCTTCCCGAAAAATTCACCTGGGATGCCAAGATGCCTGTAGAACCCGATGAAAACGGCGAATATCCTGTTGATGTACCCGGTAAAACCGAGGTCCTATAGCAACATAAAATTAAATCCAGTCTCCATTACCGGTATTTCATTTTTTATTCAGCGGATATATAAAGTCAAATTATGAAAATATCTCTATCGGGTTTTATCATTATTGTTTTTCTCAACGGAATTTCAGCCCAGGAACGGATTCCGGGATTCAATGGAAAGAGCAGCGGCAGCCAGAATGATCTTGAATTAAGATTCGACAGGGAACTGAATCCGGGCAATTATGAAACCTGGATCAAAAAACTTTCCTCACACCCGCATCATGTGGGGTCGCCATACGGAGAAGAGGTCACAAGGTATATCGCCGAACAATTCAAGGCCTGGGGATACGTTGTGAAGATTGACACGTATTTCGTTCTCTTTCCCACACCGCGGCTCAGGGCCTTGGAAATGACCTTCCCGGAAAAATACAAAGCTGTGTTGTCCGAGCCGGAACTGAAGGCGGATGCAACCTCAGACCAGACCCGCGAACAACTCCCTTCATATAACGCCTACTCTGCCGATGGGGATGTTGAAGGGGAACTGGTCTACGTCAATTATGGGGTGAAGGAAGATTATGAGCAACTTGAGCGAATGGGAATCAGCGTGAATGATAAAATTGTTATAGCAAGGTATATGGGCTCCTGGAGGGGAATCAAACCCAAATTGGCCGCTGAACATGGGGCGAAAGGCTGTATTATTTATTCAGACCCAAGAGATGACGGGTATTTCCAGGGAGAAGTATACCCGCAAGGATCATTTAGAAACGAAATGGGCGTTCAGCGGGGATCCGTGATCGATTTACCGGTTGCACCCGGCGATCCACTGACGCCAGGT
>DATDPY010000559.1:0-3639 GCA_035292565.1 Cyclobacteriaceae bacterium
CATAACGATATCGAAAGATCAGCGCAGTATAATTTCATCCAGGCACAGGCGTTAACGGCAAGGATCTTTAAAGCAACTGATCCTGAGTATTCCGGAAAATGCATGGATGCAGCCGCGCGGTGCATTAATTGGTGTGAGAAAAATTTCTATGCCAATGAAGCCACGGATATGGGCGCCGCATTGATGGCCTACATCGAATTGTATAAAACCACCGGGGATCAGGATTTTCTTGAAGAAGCCGTGGTCATGGCGGGCCGGTTAATAGAAATCCAGGTAACGACACCCGTTGATAATACGTACAAGCTCAGGGGATTTTTTAATACCTCATCCAGGGATGGCAATCCGGTCGGGCAATCCTGGCAGGGTCCGCAACATGTTACAGGTCTGGGTAATCTGGTTGAGCTATTGCCTGATCATGACTTTGTTCCGAAATGGAAGGAATCGATCCGGATGTATTGCGAGGATTATATCGTCAGGCTTGTTGAGTTGAACAATTTCGAACTGACGCCCGTTGGATTGTACTTAACTGACCCGGGCACAAAGCTAAAGATCGGCAATTACTGGGTCCGGTATTTATCTGTTACGGCAAATAACGCCTGGGGAGGAGGGACGAATGCCGGAATTGCGTCAACGGGCACCTGCCTCCTGCATGCCGCAAAAATTTTAAATAACGATAAACTTAAATCGTTCGCGCAACGGCAGCTCGACTGGATTGTCGGCCTTAATCCGCTGAATATGAGCACAGCAGAAGGGATTGGTCGTAATCAACCGGTCAGGTTCATAAACCGTTCCCTGAACATCCCGCCCCTGATCGAAGGCGCGGTGATGAACGGGATTGGCGCAACTATCGATGATCAGCCGCACATGACCCCGGGAAGCTGGCAAAACTGTGAATACTGGACACCGCCAACCGTGCAGACGATGCTGCTCATGACGCAATTGCAATCCGCTCTTCGGTAAGATTTATAAAACAATCAGAGATTCTACTAATAAAAGTTATTAGTATTTTTTCATGATAAAGATTGTCAGTATGCTGAAAATCTCAAGCCTCCCCAGCATCATATTGAAAATGTAAACCAGTTTGCCAAGGTCTGGTATTCCGCTGAAATTGCCCATTGAACTGACTTTTCCCAGTCCAGGCCCCACATTACCAAGCGTAGCTATGGTGCCAGTAAAAGAAGTGAGCAGATCGACTTTCATCATTGTAAGCAATATCGTTGATATCGCAATGATCAGGAGGTAGGTGATTATGTAAATCGCCGTATGATTTTCAACCTGTTCGGTTAAGGTCCGGTGATCAATTTTTACCGGAAATACTCCCCTCGGATGCAACATGCTTTTCATCTGCTTCCCGATCATTTTAACAATCACAAAAACGCGGTCGAATTTGATCCCACCCACAGTGGTGCCGACACAGGCTCCCTGGATGCTAAGATAAATGATGATCATTAACGTTAATGGCGGCCAGCCGGCCGTATCCATTGTGGCGAATCCGGTTGTGGTTCCTACCGACGCAATATTGAACGAGGCATACCGCAGGGCCCATAAAAAGGAGCCGTAATGATTAAAGTAAAGATCGGTCGAGGACAATAATATTCCGGTGATTAAAACGATCAGGTACCAGCGGACAATTGAAGATCTGAATATATTGTATTTCTTAAAGACGACGGTATCGAAGAGTAGACCGAAATGAACGCCGGAAACGATCATGAATACCGTAATAATTATTTCGGACCACACATTGTTGTAGAAACCCAGACTTGCGTTTTTTATAGAAAATCCTCCTGTAGCGATAGTGCAGAAAGAGTGATTTATAGCATCGAACAGGGGCATGCCGGTAAAAAGCAGCAAAACAATTTCAATCAGTGTTAATCCTGCATAAACAACAGCCAGAATCCGGATCGTCTGTTTGGCCATATACTGGAAATTGTTCTTGGCGAGTTCCGACATTTCGGTATTGAACAGGACCAACTTGGTATTTGCCGATTGCGGAAGGATCAAAAAAGTGAAAAGAATGATTCCCACGCCGCCGATATAATTGGTAGATGAACGCCAGAACAACAATCCTTTGGGCAGGGCTTCGACGTCAATCAGGATGCTCGATCCCGTTGTCGTATATCCCGATACGCTTTCAAACCAGGCATTGATTAGCGTAAATTCACCTCCCCACAGGATGTATGGAAGCGAGCCCGCAATCGTGGTGACGAACCAGCCTGATACCACAATGCTCAATCCTTCCTTAACACTTATTTCCGAAGCCGGCGGGACGAAGATCAGAGGAAAAATTCCGAACAGGATACAGATTAAGGTACCGTATAAAAGCGGGACTATTGAATTTTCATGATGATAAATAGAAATTAAAAGTGAAATAAACAGGAAAACCGAATTAAAAAGCAATACGGTGCCGATATAACGGATTATGATATTTAGTCTCATTTTATAAAAATTCCAAGTGGATATTTTCCGATTGGGTATCTGATTCCTCTACGTGAAACTGTGTCAGTTTTATCCGCCTGAATTGGAATAATGTCACAAAGGTTGGGTGTTAAAAATGATTTGTGGTCGGAATACAATCGATCTTTATGAAATCTTTATACCCTGTCAGGCAGTTTTTATCTTTTGTTTAGAAGCTCTGCCTTAATTTTAAACCATGATTAATCATGGAACAGCCAGGATCATCGGCCTTGAATTATTTATATTAATATGCAACCCGGGCAAAATATGTTTATTGCCAAATTCTTTATTTACCTTATATTACTTTTAGCAATCGGAATATTAATAGGTCGGATTCTTCATTTAAATGATTATCGTGACAAGGGTTAAATGACTTTAACTTCCTTAAATAATCTGGCTGAATTTTGAAATGTGGGGTTTCGGGAAATGGTAAAACAATATCTATTATCGGGTATTATCGTCGGCGCAACATCCTTTATTTGTTACTTGCTGGCCGGTGATATCGGTTACATGGTTGTATCACTGATTCTTTTATTTATAGTTTCCATATTGGCTACATTCATGGGGATTGGTCCCATAATCCTGGCCTCGACACTCAGCGCCATCGTGTGGAATTTCTTTTTCATTCCGCCGAAATATACTTTTCATATAGAAAAAGGAGAAGATGTATTGATGTTTGCCATGTTTTTTACCATCGCCCTTGTAAGCGGAATTCTGACCTCGCGTGTACGAAGGCAGGAACGGATCACACATGACCGGGAAAAAAAGACGAACTCTTTGTTCCAGTTGACAAAGGAATTGTCGGCAGCTTCGGGTATGAAGGATATTGTTTCCGTAGCTGTTGAAAATATTAAAAAATATTTTTCCATGGACGCATTTCTCTTTCTTCAAAACGGTTCGGATGTATTGCAGGAACTGTCCGAAAACAGCCCGGACGAGAAATTATCTCCGGAAGAATACAGTATTGCTTCCTGGGCTTTTAATCAGGCGAAAAAGGCAGGTAAATATACGGATAACCGGCTGTTTGGCAGTTTTACGTTTTACCCGTTAAAGGCAACGCGCATTAAACTAGGCGTATTAGCCATCAGGCAGCCGGGTCCGTTTTTACGCGATGCCAATGATTATTGGGAAACATTTCTTGCCCAAATTTCCAATGCAGTTGAACGGGAATTTCTGGATGAACTC
>DATDPY010000560.1:0-8795 GCA_035292565.1 Cyclobacteriaceae bacterium
GCTTTAAGCCGTATATCACCGATCTTACCTGATATCCTTTCCCCATTCCGATGAACAGCGATGATGGCAGCATCGTATCGTTGACGGAAATTAGCTTCCTTCACGGTTTGTGAAATCATGTTCGAGTTGGCAGCAACAATAACTTCAATCACTTCATTTTTATCCCGGTGATATTCTATCGCTTTGTCGGGAAGTCTTAAGCCGGGTTGTTTATGGATCAGATCCATTATGTTGTCTGTATCTCCGGCAAAGATCAGGATATCCCCGGCTTCTATTACTTCCTGCGGTTCCACTGGGGATATGACCCTGCCATGACGTTCAATCTCCACCAGGTAAACTCCCTGGAGATTCCTTAATCCTGCCTCCCGGATGGATTTATTGACCAGGGGTGATTGTGGGCTGAGAATAGTTTCGATAAGGTACTGGCGCTGGTTCCTGGAGAAATCCTGCATCGAATCGGACCGGTCTGGCAGCAGGCGGTTTCCGGCGTAGGTTATAAAAATAATACCGGCGACGGAGACGGCAAGCCCGGTTAAAAGCAGGTCCCTTACATTCAATCCGGCAATGCCCTGGTCAATCAATAATCCGTTCAGCACCAGGGTGGTTGACGTGCCAATCAGCGTGATCATCCCGCCCATGATGGTAGCATAAGACAGGGGAATTAACAATTTCGAAGGAGGGATCCTGTTTTTTTTCCCGAATTCATACACATAAGGCGTCAGCAGGGCAACTACCGGAGTATTCGGGATGAATGAGGAAACCATGGCCGCCAGCGACATCATTCTGGCTAAAAATGACCGGTATGTTTTTGTGTTCCTGAATAAACGGTTGAATATGATGTCGAACCTGAAATTCTTCCGGATGCTGGCTGTGATCAGGATCATTAGGATGATGCTGGCAATGGAACTATTCGCAAAACCGGAAAGCACCTCCTTAGTATCAAGAATCCCGAAAATCACGAAAATCAATGCCGCCAGCAGAAAGCTTACAGCCGGCTTAAGCCATTCGAGGTAGATCATGAAAAATACTACCCCGATGATCAACAGAACAAAATAAGGTTGATAAATTTCAGACATGTTTGTTATCAGTGGATAATTTTGGATTTTTAACCCCATGTATCCCACGCTCGACTTCCCGCCAATAAGCTGCAAATATAAACAGGTTAATAATAATGTCTACATATTCGATAGAGTAAGGAAAAAATTCATTATGCTTACTCCCGAAGAATGGGTACGACAGCATCTTATGGGATTTCTTATCGATTTCAAGAATTATCCCGCCTCCCTGCTCCGTATTGAAAGCGGCTTGCGATATAATAAGATGATGAAACGAACCGATTTAACTGTATATGACAGGAATGGACATCCCCTGATTATTTTTGAATGTAAATCGGCAGAACATAACCTGGATCAGCCTGATTTGATGCAATTGAGTGTGTACGGGAAATCACTCAAACCCCATTTCCTGGGATTGACGAATGGGCTCAGGCATTTTATCTGGAAAATGAATTATAATGAAAGCAGGTCCTCATGGGTTGATGGGTTTCCTGAATATGGGGAATTGATTTCGGCTATTGGTAATATGGATTGAAGAAGGGCCCGTCTTCGGGTTGGATCAGGGAGACCTTCATTTGCAATTAGTTTCGTTGACCCGGGAAATCAATTCACGGAATTTTTACATTCCGGTTCAAGCGCCTCCATTTGATCAGGTGTTACAAGCACAGGCTTATTTCCGAATGTTGAAAATACATAGGTGGCTATTTCCGCAAGTTCAAGACCTGACAGCCTGGAATTTGAGGGCATTTCCATATTAAATTCAACGCCGTTAACTTTTATCATTCCCCTTTGACCGAATTTTATTATACAGAGGGTTCGTTCCGGGTCCGCGTTCATAAAGTCGGAATTTTTCAGCGGAGGATAAAGCCTGGCAAGTCCAGCCCCGTCATCCTGGTGACAATTTCCACAGTGCTCCAGGTAAAGCTGTTTTCCGGCGGTGATGTACTGAAGGTATTTTTTTCTATCCGGTATCGAACTGTAATCATTGCCATCGCGATATTTGCAGGATAGTGCAGAATAGGAGATCCATAGAACAATTAATAGCGATGGAAGCTTACTGCATGCCATATTCGGTCAGCAGATTGGGGATGTCGTTTATCAAATGGTCGACCTCCTCGGGCTTGGTGCCGTCATAAATCCCCCGGATCCTTCTTTCGGGATCGACCATAATCAATGCCCCGCTATGCAGGAAGCCCCCGGGCTCGGATAGATCATTCATTGCCGTAACCATATAACTCTTCTGGCCGATCTCGAAAATCTTATCCTGATCGCCGGCAACAAAATGCCATTGGTCGGAGGATACGCCGAGCTTGTCTGCAAAATCTTTCAGTACGCTGATAGAATCATTATACGGATCGATCGAATGGGATAAAATGGCAATATGGGGATTATCCCTGAATTTTTCATATACCCTGAGCAGCTGAGTGTTCATTCTGGGGCAAATGGTTGGGCAGGATGTGAAGAAAAAATCAGCAATATAGATCTTCCCGGAGAAAGTCTGATTTGTAATCTCCGCTGAATCCTGGTCGTAAAACCTGAAATCAGCTATTTTATGGTAAACGGTATCATAAACCGTTTTCCCGTTATCAAACCTCGGCGATACCTGCTTTGGTCCAAAAGTTTCAAGCTTTTTTGATGAATGATTTCCCGCACAGGAAGCGATGAATATAAATACCGCAATTGCAGCCTGAATATCGCTAAAAAGTGACCAATGGGAATGCTTTCCGTATTTGGGCATAATTTATAAATTGTCGTACTAAGGTCTTAAATTTAACGATTATAAGAACAAAATATCATGTTAAAGGGAGTGATATTCGACATGGACGGAGTGATCATGGATAATAATGCCTATCATGAGAAAGCCTGGATTGAATTTTGCAAATCGTACGGAATTAGCCTGACTCCTGAAGAAATACATCACCAGATATTCGGAAGGATAGCGAAAGATACCCTGGAATATATTTTCAAAAAAAATCTCAGGCGGGAAGAGATCAATTTTTTTGTAAATCAAAAAGAAAATATATACAGGGATATATATCGTAAGGCAATCAAACCGAATCCTGGGCTGATCGGGTTCCTGGACGATTTAAAAGCGCACAAGCTCCGTCTGGGACTTGCCACGTCAGCGCCTCCCGGAAATGTTGATTATACCTTGCAGCATATCCCGGTCAGGAAATACTTCGAGGTGATCCTGGATGCTGAGTCGGTCATTAAGGGTAAACCCGATCCCGAGATTTATTTAAAAGCCATAGGAATGCTTGGGCTTGTTCCTGAAGAATGCATCATATTCGAAGATTCCATTCCAGGCATTCGTTCCGGGATTGCAGCCGGGGCCCATGTTATTGGAGTGGCCACCACCCATAAAAGAGACGAACTGAAAGCTGTAAAATGGATTGTGGACGATTTCAGGGCGATCAATTCCGAATATTTATCCAGGTTAATCGATCGTTCTCAAGCAGTTTGAGGAGACCAGCCTGCGCTAAACAGACTATGTTAAAATGAAAATGTAAGAAAATTCTTGTTAAAACACCGTATCAATTGCCAGGCCCTTTAGGGCTTGGTCAAAATAGTAATTCATGTTAACAGGGCTTTAGCCCTTTTTCACGGTTTGAAAGGGCCAAGGCCCTTAAATATATCCTTAAATGAAAGCACCAAGCCCTAAAGGGCCTGGCAATTAATATTTCCTGGACTATTGTGACACAGTCTGTTAAGCTACGTCGGTCAATGCGAGCATCCAGTGTGAAACGAATTCTCGTTCTATGACAGGATGTTTTACTCCTCTTGCTGTAAACTCAAAATCACGGAAAAGCGACCCTTGTATGGCTCATCAGATCAGGAAAAAATTCATTAAAATCCTCGCTAAATTCCCTGTAAAATATCCGAAGGTCACCCGAAGCATATTCCATGCCCGATTTGAAGGGAGTCCGTCGCGACATGCCCTTCAATGACCTGTCGATTCCTTCGATAGTGGCGTAGTTTAGCAGCCAGTTATATTTTTTCATCCATGGAATAATTTCTTTCGCAGCATCCGGGAGCATATCATAATGGACCGAAATGATATTATATAATTTATCGCAGAATGCGGGCAGATCCTCCTCTGTGTTGTAATCCTTCCAGTTGGCGGCCAGGAAATGATCATAAAATACGTCAATAATTACCCCGGTATAATGCCTGTATTTTTCCCTGATCCGGTTCTTACTTCTGATAAAAACGGGGTGAGAATCCGTAAATTCATCAATATTCCGGTGCATTCTTATTCCCCGGACAATTTCCGGGGCAAAATGATCCATATTTCTGCCTTTGACGAAGTCACCGATAAAATTGCCCAACAGCAGGGACTCGGAATGCCTCGACAGATAACCGTGGGCAAGGAAATTCATTTTTTAATATCGATTTTATTTTATTGATGAGAACTTTTCAAAATATTTTTTTATTTTCAAAATCCTTTACATATTCGCTGGCTGATATCAAATCAGTCCTGGAGAGGGAAATAATTTTTGAATCACTGAAGCACAAAAATGGATAATAGTTTTCATTTTAAAAGGTTTGTTCGGATTGCCAAGAACGCCAATACAATAACACCCGATTCCTTCGATATAATTTTTAATATCGGCCTATTCAATGGCATAGATGAGGATAAAATCGGCCATATCCTCGCAAAGAAAACGAAAAAGATCATACTCGAAAACATTGATCCCTGGAAAAGGTTTAAATTTTTTTACAGCCTGGTTCAGCTCATGCGTCTGGAACTGCCTCAATATACCAGGGAGCTGAATTTCTGCATCGATTTGGCGGCATGGCTTGGATATGACCCGGTATTCCTCAATAAGCTGATATCCGGGATATTTCATAATGAAAATACCCCAATTCCGGTAGAGGCGAATATAATGCACCCTTCCGCGGTGATCGAATCAACGCCCCGCCAATACCAGGAAATTCACAGTCAGTTTAAATAAATCCCCGCTCTTCCTTTTGAGACATCCCGTTTAATCACGCTCTGCCCCGGGTTATGTGCCCGCGTGAAGAAGTATTGAAAAGCAATTTACCGGTAATGAAGGCTTTAGGATACTTTATTCACGAGAAATTCGTTCCTGATACAGGGGAAAAGAGGGTGTTTTCGTGATTAAGGGGTTGAAAATCAGGGCGAATGGAAAACATTTTTGAAAAATCCCAGTATAAATTATTAGATTGGCATAAATAAACCTTTTCGTGAAGGATTATTATAAAATATTGAATGTGGGTCGGAATGCCACCGAACATCAGATAAAAAAGGCATACCGTGTGCTTGCATTAAAATACCACCCTGACAAAACAAAAATGCAAGCCGATTATGAGCGATTCACGGACATTAATGAAGCCTATCATGTGCTGGGAAAAAAAGAAAGCCGGGAGGATTATAACCTTTCTTACGATTACCGCTATGCCGGCTACAGGGCAGCCAGTACAGTTTACACAACGCCTGTCGGCAAAAATAAATCCAGGGAGGGTAGAAGGGATTTTTACAGGCCAAATTATGTCTACAGGAAACGTCAGGATGTCGATTTATCACCGTATGTAAATTCCGTTCGCATCATCTCAGGCCTCACTTTTATTTTCGTTTTTTTGATCGTATTGGATTATTTCCTTCCGAACGTGGCAACGAACCAAACCATCATAGCCAAATTATCTACTTATAATTCATATAATTCAGTTATCATCGCAACTGAAAAACATGAATTTCCCCTCAGTTATGACCACTCCAAGCTGATATATACCGGGGATAACGCGAGGGTGGAACTTACTCCAATTTTCAATATACACCAACGACTGGTTGTCGATACAGGCCTCGATACCTTTATTTTCAGGCCTCATTACTCAATCTATAACGTGTATTCATTTTTTCTTGTAATCCTGCTGGGTACCTCATGCCTGGGCACATTTCAAAATAAAAGTAACGCTGAATTGGTATTCAGTGCCGGCGTGGCCAATGTGTTCTTATCTATCCTGATCATATTTCTTATCCATATATCCTGACTATCGCCCAATAACTCCTTCCGGATTTCCCATGCGGTAATCATTCTTGTCCGGTAAAAATTAAAATCAATCGGGAAAATCCCTAATTATTTCGATAAACGAACTTTTTTCATTGCATTTTCATTCCCAAGCTCCCGATGTCGAAAATACGGCCATTCATATTAATCATTATGATCAGAATATTCCCGCTTTCCTTTTAATGGAAAACAATTTCTTAAACGTGATCCCCGGTAAAAGACGAGATGCAGCTCTCCCCTTGTCCCGCTTTGGGCGGGATAAGGCTATATGTTTGTAAAGAAAAAGGGGAGTCCCGAAGGGGAGGGGATTATTTAACAATTCTTTTTAAAATATCCTTTGATCTTTTCTAAAACTCCCTTGCTATCTTCAAATAATTCTTCGTTATATTTTTGTTGGAAAGCGGCTTGTGATTTTTCATGGCGGTTGATTTTTAGTAATACACAAAATAAAGCTGAAAAAAATAACTGGAAAAATGTATCCCCTCCCCTAAAGGGACTCCCCGCCTCCCCAAGCTGGCCCGTCGCTAAAAATGTCTACCAGACATTTTTTTACGCTCCGGCCCCTACCGTCGGACAAGGGGAGAGCGATGACGATCTTTTAAATAAAACCCGGTAAACGGCGAGAATGAATCACGAGATGCATTATATAAAAAAACTTTACCGGACAGTAATGATACGATAATTGCGAATTTTGTTTATAATCCCGTTCGTTTTCACGTTTGAATCAGGAAATAAAATTTAAATTCGAGCAGCCCAAAAATCTGATAATTGTTTGAGAGAGGAATTTGTATATTGTCATAAAACCTGTTTAAAATGATATCGGTTTCGGTGATTACCATAGGCGATGAATTACTTATCGGACAAACACTGGATACCAACTCGCATTTTATAGCGGTGAAACTGAATGAAGCAGGCTTCAGCATTACCCTTAAATTATCCGTTGGGGACAGCCAGGCGGATATTTTAAAAGCCCTCGAAATAGCCGAAGGTTCATCTGAGGTCATATTAATGACGGGCGGCCTTGGCCCTACAAGGGATGATATTACCAAAAAAGCGCTGGCTGTCTACTTCGATACCTCATTAATATTGAATGAAGAGGCCCTGGAAAATGTAACAGTATTTTTCAGGAAAAGGGGAATGTCGCTGTCGGATATCAACCGGATGCAGGCGTATTTGCCTGCGAACAGCATAGCCATAAAGAACACCCTGGGCACTGCTCCTGGAATCTGGATTGAAAGAGGAAATAAGGTATTTATTTCAATGCCCGGGGTACCGCATGAGATGGAGCATATGGTCGAAAGTGAAATAATACCCGGATTAAAGAAAAAATATCTCACTCCGGTCCTGTTGCACAAGTCGATCATGACCGCGGGAATCGGGGAATCCCTGCTTTCTGAAATGATCCGGGAATGGGAAGCCAGCCTGCCCTTGCATATGAAACTGGCATATCTCCCAGGATTTGGCCAGGTGAAATTAAGGTTATCCGTCCACGGATCAGACTTAGCCACACTTAATTCGGAAATCGCATTGAAGGTCGATGAATTGAGCCGGCTGGCTGGAAAATACATATATGGATATGACGATTTAACCCTGGAACAAAAAATAGGAGAAATGTTAAGGCAAAACCAATTATATCTTGCGTTGGCAGAGAGTTGTACGGGTGGAAATATTGCCCATATGATCACCACCGTGCCCGGAAGCTCGGATTATTTTCTTGGCGGCATTGTATCCTATCATAACCGTATAAAAGTAGAATACACCGGGGTACTGCCGGCTACCCTGGAAAGCCAGGGTGCAGTAAGCGAAGAAACAGTAAGGGAGATGGCTTCAGGTATCCGCAGAAAATTTAACAGCCATGTTTCACTGGCCATCAGTGGTATTGCCGGTCCGGCCGGAGGGACCGAGGAAAAACCCGTTGGTTTGGTATGGATGGCCATTGAAGATCCGCTGGGCATGGTGTCAAGGAAATTCGTATTTGCCAAGAGCAGGATTGTGAATATAGAATATGCCACAGTAGCTGCCCTCACATTTCTATGGCAAAGATTAAAACAAATTTCTGGCTTAGAATGTTGAAATTGCTAAATTTGTTTATATACCAATCTCAATTGAATCATTATGGCACTGGTTGAAATGATCATGCCTAAAATGGGCGAAAGCGTCATGGAAGCAACCGTGCTTTCCTGGCTTAAAAAAGAAGGCGAATCCGTTGAGATAGACGAGTCTGTTGTTGAAGTCGCCACGGATAAAGTTGATACAGAAGTTCCCTCAAATCATACCGGGGTAATTAAGAAAATCCTTGCCAAGAATGGTGAGGTGGTGCCCGTTGGACAGGCAATTGCCATTATCGAGACTGAAAAGGAAATCAGGCATCCATTTGGCCTCGACGACCTTCCGGATGATTATGAATATATTGAAGGCCCGCCAGGGAACGGGAAGGAATCTTTTTTCAAGGCAGATGGTCTGAGTGCATTGACCAAACCCGGCAGCAACCGGTTTTACTCGCCTTTGGTGAGGAGTATTGCCATAAAGGAAAATATTCCGGTTGAAGAGTTGGATCAGATAAAGGGGACTGGCAAAAAGGACCGGGTTACGAAGGATGACCTGATGGCATACATCAATAAAAGGAAATCCGAAGGGCCGAGGGTGAGACCCGAGGGCGCCCTGGAAAGAAAAGAGATATCGAAGCCTTCCCTGAACATGGAAGATGATA
>DATDPY010000561.1:0-10324 GCA_035292565.1 Cyclobacteriaceae bacterium
AGTCCACGGGAAGTGCAGGAAAAATAAAGCAGGGAACTGAAGAGAATGATCAGAAAAAATTCGAAATATTTAGATAAAGTCGGCATTTCACCGGAAAGCTTAATCATGCTTGCATGAGTCTTCCTGATTCATGTTTCCTTATTTTGAAACCGGGGACCCGATAAGAATGCATTGCACACCGATTGCACCAGTTGGAGGTCATCGTGATCCAGGAAGGTAATCCTTTCCATTATTCTCGGGCCAATGATTTCCTTATTGGTAATATCAATAAGTTCAAGAATCAATTCAAGTTTCTTTTTCAGATTTCTGATATTTTCGGATCCGGCCGGTCGCTTTATTATACTCTCCCCGGATTTAAGGGGAGAGAGAATATATGCGTAAAGCATCACAGCCTGCGAAAGGTTCAGTGAGGGATAGGATTCTTTAAGGGGAATGTATGAAATGATATCACAGGCTTTCAATTGATCGTTGTTCAGCCCTGATTCCTCACATCCAAAAACCACTGCCGCCTGATTTACAAATTCATTCTTGACCGACATGATTTCAGGCAACAGGTGACCCTCCACACGATCGACATGGGTTTTTCTGCGCTTGGAAGAGGTCCCGACAACCAGGTCCATATCCATAATGGCTTCATTAAAATCCTCAAAAATTTCAGCCTGATCAAGTACCTCGTGGGATCCGTGTGCCATCATTTTCGACCGTTCGCCGAGATGATCTGCCCTTGGATTTACGAGCCGAAGCCGACCGAATCCCATTGTATTCAAAGCTCTGGCGGCGGCGCCAATATTTTCTTCAACGGCCGGTTCAACCAGGATAAATACAATTTCCATGAACGGAGAAGATCAGGTTTTCTGTTTTTTCTTTTTGGCAGCCGGAAACAGGATATTATTCAGGATCAGCCTGTAGCCCGGCGAATTCGGATGTAAGTTGAGATCGGTTTTTTCTTCCCCCACAAAATGCTCGTAATCTTCTGGATCATGCCCGCCATAAAAAGTGAAAAATCCTTTCCCCATTTCGCTATAAATATATTTTGCTTCGTCAAGGTCACGATTTTCTCCCATGATCACAATTTCGGGTTTGATCAGGCGCTTTTTAAATGCGGTAGTCTGGCCCATGAATCCCTTGATGATCCTTATGTGGTCCTGGGTAAGCATGGTAGGGATCGGGTCCCATTTTGCTGAAAATTCGAACAGGGTGAAATAATCATTTTGTTCCGGTATTCCCCTTTCTTCTTTCTGCTGGTCGATGTTTGAGAACTCATAGGTAAGGGGATCTCTGACCAGGGTGAATTCCGTAAAGGCGAAAGTGTTCAGGAAATTAAGCTTGTTCTGAGCGCCAGGGTCTGCGGGATCCCCGTCATACATACTCTCGCAAATATCTACACCATCAGCGGCCAAAGCGATATCATATGAATCCGTTGCGGAGCACATGGCAAACAAAAACCCGCCCCCGACGACAAACTCCCTAATCTTTTTTACTGCGGCAAGCTTTAGCTGCGACACTTTCGCAAAACCATGCTTCGCGGCCATGGCTTCAGCTTCCTGCTGCTCCTGTATATACCAGGGATAGTTGCGGTATAACCGGTAGAATTTTCCGTATTGCCCTGTAAAATCTTCATGATGCAGGTGCAGCCAGTCGTACTTGGGAAGCTCGAGGTTCAGGACCTCATCATCGAAAATGACATCATATGGGATCTCGGCTATAGTCAGCACCAGGGTCACTGCATCGTCCCATGGCTGCTTGCTCTTGGGTGAATATACCGCAATCCTGGGGGCTTTTTCGAGCCGCATTACATCGGTATTCGAAGATGGGCTGCCAATTTCATTCAGGATCTGGTTCGCCTGCGCATCCGAAATAACTACATACGAAACACCCCTGATGATAAGTTCATTTTCAAATTTTTGATCATACCGCAATAAAAAACTCCCTCCGCGGTAATTCAGGAGCCAATCTACTTCCACCTGGTTTTGCAATACGTAAAAGGCAATTCCGTATGCTTTCAGGTGATTTGCCTGGGTTTTATCCATGGGGATCATAATGGATGAGGCCATGGCACTGATTAGGGCAAAAGCTGCAATTAGCACTGTAAATATCAGTTTCCTGATCAAATGCATCTGATTTAAACCGATTATATAAATATTAACTCTTTGAAATAATAAGTGTTCGAAAAACAAACTTAAGCATTTATCTTTAACGTTAAATAAGCAACATCCCATATATGAACCTGGTCGAAAGTTTTAATGAAGGGGTTAAATCCGTCTCTGTGAACCTTCTGCGGTCGATTTTGACCGCCCTGATCATCGCGATCGGAATTACATCGCTTGTAGGGATCCTTACAGCCATTGAAGGCCTGAAAGCATCCATCAACAGCAGCTTTTCCAACCTTGGGGCCAATTCATTTGAAATAGAATCCAAAAGAGTCGACCGGGACGAAATCGTGGAAGGGGTTACCGTCAAAAGTTTTGAGCCGCTTAAATACAGGGATTGCAAGAGGTTTAAGGAGTTATATAAGGCTTCAAATAATGTTAGCATAACCACCTATGTTTCCTGGTCGACCGAAGTAAAACGCCTGTCAAAAAAAACCAATCCAAATATCTTTATCGTCGGCACCGATGACCATTATCTGAATATCCAGGGCTACAATATTGAAAAGGGGAGAAATTTCTCTTCATTCGAATCTGAGAATTCCTCCAATGTAGCCATTGTCGGCAACGAGATCGTGATTAATCTGTTTGAGAAAAATGAAAACCCCCTTGACAAGGAGATTTCGTTGTATGGGAAGCGGTTCAAGATCGTGGGAATCCTGAAAGAGGAAGGCGCCATGGGAGGAAACAGGGGATCGGACCGGTCGGTCATCTTGCCGATCGAGAGTGCGACAAGGCTGAATACAGGAAGAACCGAATTCTACTATACCATTAATACCGGTATTGATAATCCGGCGGATATGGATTTCGCTATCGGCCAGGCGACTGGACTGATGAGGAAGATCCGTCAAGACCGTATTGGGGCAGAGAGTTCATTCGAGATCAATCGGAACCTGACCCTCGAAGAAGAATTGGAAAACATCAGTTCCTACCTCAGGATTGGAGGATTTATCATTGGATTTATCACCTTACTCGGAGCATCGGTCGGCCTCATGAATATCATGCTGGTAAGCGTTACGGAAAGGACCAGGGAGATCGGTGTACGAAAGGCCATGGGAGCTACGCCATTAAAGATCCGTCAGCAATTCCTGATCGAAGCCATAGTCATTTGCCTTTTCGGTGGCGTCGGAGGAGTGATCCTGGGAATACTCGTAGGAAATGGAATCGCCAGCCTGATTGGCGCCGATCAATTTGTTATCCCCTGGTTTTGGGTATTTGTCGGCCTGGTCATCTGCTGCATCGTTGGCATCGTCTCAGGGTCCTATCCGGCCTTCAAAGCATCGAAGCTTGATCCCATCGAAGCATTGCGCTATGAATAGAAAAATTTTTTGAATTGGGCGTTTATGCCATTTTAACCAATTCGGACCGGGGTTCAAATTTTACAGTTGATGCAATTCCGGTAATGACGAATTGATTTCCCCGACTTCCCCGGCTTCCCTGATTTCAGCAAGTCCTTTGTTGTTGATCCCGATCAGCCTGACCTTTCTGATTTCATTAAGCAGAACCGGGTCATATTTCGCCTCAGCCCTGATATAATTTTCAGTGAATCCTGCGATCATCCCGTCTTCAATATCACTTTCGAACAAAACCTCTGCAGTCATGCCCAGGTTATCCTCATAGAATTTCCTTCTTTTCTTGCTCGAAAGATTTCGCAGGACTTCCGACCGGTATTGGCGTACTTTACCGGGAACGGATCCATCGAGAGTCATTGCCTGAGTATTGGACCGCTCTGAATACGGGAAAACATGGAGATAGGAAATCTCGAGGTCGGTAATAAATGCATGCGTGTCAAGAAAATCCGATTCACTCTCGCCGGGAAATCCTACAATGACATCGGCTCCGATACATGCCCGGGGGAGAGCAGATTTGATATTATTCACTCTTTCAGCATATAATTCCCGCTGGTATCTTCTGCGCATCATTTTCAGGATTTTGTTTGAACCTGATTGAAGGGGTATGTGAAAATGAGGAACAAATTTTCCGGATCCGGCGATAACCTCGATCAACTCATCACTCAACAGGTTTGGCTCTATGGAAGATATCCTGAACCGGACATTTCCATCAATCTCATCCAGTTCCCTTACAAGGTCAATAAAACGGCTTTCTCTGAATCCATCTCTGCTCCCGAAGTCACCCGTATTAACGCCCGTTAATACGATTTCCCTGATCCCGCTTGCTGCGATTTCCCTGGCAGAAGCCACAACCTGATCAATGGAATTGCTTCGACTTCCTCCCCTTGCCAGAGGGATGGTGCAGAAAGAGCAGGAATAGTCGCATCCGTCTTGTATTTTTAGAAATGTTCTCGTCCTGTCGTTCAGGGAATACGCATCATGAAAAGTCCTGGCTTCGGAAATGGGAGAAGCAAAGATTCCGGGCTTGCATTTTTTTTCCAGGCCATCGAGGTATTCCATTATGCGGAATTTTTCGGAAGCTCCCAGGACTAAATCAACCCCGGGAATCTCAGCAATCTCGGCCGGTTTGAGCTGAGCGTAACAACCTATTATGATGATATAAGGATTTCCGGCTATCCTTTGGGCTTCGCGCACAATTTTACGGCACTTTTTATCGGCATGTTCCGTGACGCTGCAGGTATTGATAATGTATATATCCGCACCTTCCTCAAAATCGACTTTCTTATATCCATTCTGTTCGAAAAGTCGCGAAATGCTTGACGTTTCGGAATAATTGAGCTTACAGCCCAGCGTATAAAATGAAACACGTTTCATGGAAGGGCAAAAGTAATGAAACTACCCGATAAAGCACCCGGAGAATTTTATCCGGATCAGGATTTGCTTGCCGGATCGCTGACAAACAAAGTTAATATTGCGGCAATGATCATTGAAATTCCGCCGAGAACCAGGGCTAGGATTGCCTGATCATCAAAGATATTTCTTACCAGGAATCCCAGCAACGAAGCCGCCAGGATCTGGGGGATTACAATAAAAAAATTAAATATTCCCATGTAGACGCCCATTTTCCCTGATGGCAATGCCCCGGTTAGGATGGCATATGGCATTGACAGGATGCTGGCCCAGGCAAAACCAATCCCAATTTCGGAGATCATCAGGATTCGCGGATCCCTGATAATGAAAAATGACGCCATGCCAATACCTCCGAAGCATAAGGCGATAAAATGCGTGGTTTTCCTACTGGTTTTCTTGGCGATTACCGGCAGCAGGAACGCAATAACCGCGGCTACACCATTATATACTCCCATCAATACTCCAACCCAGTTTGCACCTTCGTTGTATGCCGGCGAGGAGGTGTCAGAAGTCCCGTAAACATGGGAGGTTACAGCCGCCGTTGTATATATCCACATGGCGAACAATGCAAACCAGGTGAAGAATTGTACGAAAGCAAGTTGACCCATTGTCTTCGGCATGTGGAAAAGATCTTCAATTACATCCGTAAGCCCCGACTTTACATTTTTACTGAGCATCAGTCCTGTCAACAGTTGAATGATCCCGAAAACAAAAGCTCCAACAGAAAGTATGTACAGTTCCTTATCATATCGGAAGTAAAAGATCAGATAACTGGCCAGTATGCCGGATAGCGTACACAGTGATCCGTTCCGGAAATAATGGATATCATCTTTTCCTGGTCCGGTTTGTATGCCTATGCTGTCCAGGGAGCCTGTTTTAATTTTATCGTAAGACGCAAGCTCTCCGGGGGTATACTCCCTGGAAGTAATTACTGTCCATAAGACCGCACCGAAAAAAGCAAGCCCCCCGATATAGAAGCTGTATTTTACGGAATCCGGGATCACCTGGTCGCCTGTAGGAGTATTGCTGATCCCAATCCAGTTTGTCATGATATAAGGAAGGAGGGAAGCCACAACAGCGCCAGCGCCGATAAAAAAACTCTGCATGGCGAATCCCGACGTCCGTTGTTCATCATCGAGCATGTCGCCTACAAATGCCCTGAAAGGTTCCATGGAAATATTGATTGAAGCATCCATGATCCAGAGCATTCCGGCAGCGATCCATAACATGGGAGAATTCGGCATCAGGAATAATGCGAGTGAAGCCAGGATCGCACCGGTCAGAAAGTAAGGCCTCCTTCGCCCAAGCCTTCCCCAGGTCTTGTCGCTCAAGTGGCCAATGATGGGCTGAACGATCAGTCCTGTAACGGGGGCTGCAACCCATAATATGGGGATGGCATCGATATCAGCTCCCAGTGACTGGAAAATCCTGCTTACATTGGCATTCTGAAGGGCAAAGCCAAACTGGATCCCCAGGAAACCAAAACTCATATTCCAGATCTGCCAGAAACTCAACTTGGGTTTTAACGCCATGATTTAAACCCCGAATAATTTGGATTTTGGTTGCAATGAAAAAAAAATTTATCCGTGACTATTATTTCCCTACTGCGTTCCGGTTCAGGCAATTCAGATCTTCATATGCCTGTTTCAATCTCTTCACAAACGATTTCTCACCTTCCCGGAGCCATACCCTGGGATCATAATATTTTTTATTGGGCTTATCATCGCCTTCAGGGTTACCAAGCTGACCATGCAGGTATTCCTTTTTAATATTATAATAATTCAGTACGCCTTCCCAGAAAGCCCACTGCGTATCGGTGTCGATATTCATTTTCACAACTCCGTATCCAAGGGCTTCTTTAATTTTCTCCGGCTCTGACCCTGAACCTCCATGGAATACAAAATTAACGGGATTGGCTCCGGTGCGAAGTTTTTTCCGGATATAGTCCTGGGAATTCTTCAGGATCACCGGCGTTAAAACAACATTGCCCGGTTTATATACGCCGTGAACGTTGCCGAATGCAGCAGCTACCGTGAAGTTCTGGCTTATCTTCTTTAATTCAGAAAACGCATACGCCACGTCTTCCGGCTGTGTATATAGTCTTGTACTGTCGATGCCGGTATTATCTACTCCATCTTCCTCGCCGCCGGTTACGCCTAATTCTATTTCAAGGGTCATACCCAACTTCGACATCCTCTTCAGGTATTTTTTTGCAATGCCTATATTTTCTTTAAGAGGTTCTTCAGACAGGTCGAGCATATGGGAGCTGAACAGCGGCTTTTTATTTTTCCTGTAAAATTGTTCCCCTGCATCGAGCAAACCGTCGACCCATGGCAAGAGGCTTTTTGCGCAATGATCAGTATGGATAATTACGGGTATCCCGTATTTTTCAGCCAGAATATGGATGTGCTGTGCTCCCGCAATCCCCCCGGCAATAGCGGCCTGCTGGTTATCATTCGCCAGACCCTTCCCGGCATAGAATATGGAGCCTCCATTGGAAAACTGAATGATTATGGGTGAATTAATCTCCCGCGCCGCTTCCATGGCTGCATTCACTGTACCGGTACTTATTACATTTACAGCAGGAATGGCAAAATTATTTTTGTTGGCGTAGTCAAATAGTTTTTTTAACTCCTGACCGAAAATTACGCCTTTTGTAAATATGGATTTAGGAGCCATCGTTAATAAAAATTTGAATTTGCAGTTACAAGTACCAAACTGAACAAAAATTTACAAATAAGCCAATCATTGAGAATATTATCTTATTATTACTTTTAAGCGGAAAATAGCTAAATTACTCGAAGAATAGTGAACAGATAACCTTCCCAAAAATCAAACCATTGTCGAATAAGATTACGATCAAGGATTTAGCTGTACAGTTGAATGTTTCCCCGTCGACGGTTTCCCGTGCGCTTCAGGATCATCCCGACATTAGCAGCGAAACAAAAAAGGCGATCTGGGAACTGGCCCATAAACTCGACTATTCGCCTAATTCCATAGCTGCCGGTTTAAGAAAAAATAAAACCTATACGCTTGGAGTGATCGTTCCGGAAATCGTGCATTACTTTTTTTCCTCCATAATCAGCGGCATCGAAGATATAGCTTATAAAAACGGGTACAAGGTGATCATATGCCAATCGAATGAAAATTATGAAAGGGAGGTGATCAACCTCAATACACTCATTTCCGGCCGGGTCGATGGCGTACTCATGTCGTTATCGAAACAAACGCGACAGACAGGGCATTTCAAGCATACCCTGGACCGTGGCATACCCCTGGTTTTTTTCGACAGGATTTGCACCGAACTCAAAACCTCCCGGGTTGTTGTTGACGATTATGAAGGGGCATTTAACGCTGTGGAACACCTCATAGATCAGGGATGCAGGCGGATCGCCCATCTTGCAGGGCCTGAATCTCTCCTCATCTGCAAGGAAAGGAAAAGAGGGTATGCCGATGCCCTTAATAAGCATGATATAAAATACGATGAGTCCCTGGTGGTGCTTGCCCATAACAAGAATGATGTATTGACGGCAACCTCTGAACTGATGCAGAGAAAATCCCCACCCGATGCTTTTTTTGCCGTGAATGATAATGTCGCGGCGGGATCGATGGTGGTCCTTAAAAACCTGGGATTCAAAATTCCAAAGGACGTGGCCATCGTAGGTTTCACCGACGACCCTGGAATCTGTACGATCGTGGATCCGCCACTGAGCAGTGTTCACCAGCCGGCTTATGAGATTGGACTTGAATCAACAAAGATTCTGCTAAATTTTCTCGAATCAGGAATCGATAACAACCAAACGATAACCTTAAAAACCAGCCTGGTAGTGAGGGAATCTTCATTGAAGCGACAAATTTGACTTTTAGGAATTGATATCTATATTCAAATCAGAATAGTATGGAACACTTCTTCGGAATTGATATTGGCGGGACCAGTGTGAAAATAGGACTGGTTGATTCAACCACCGGTTTAATCGATAAAATAAAATATTCATCAACCGAACTGCAGGAAGGAGGGAAGTTTATCAGCAATTTCAGTCGTATTCTGGGCGAGGAGCTTGCCAAACATCCCGAGGTTAAAAAAGCCGGGATTGGCATACCCGGCACGATCACCAAAGACGGCCGGTCGACCCTTGAAATTCCAAACCTTGACGTGCTAAGTCATAAATCCCTGGTAAACATTCTGGAAAAAGATCATCCGGGAGTGCAGTTCATTCTCGAAAATGACGCCCATGTTGCAGCCCTGGGTGAATATTATTTTGGAGCGGAAAAACTCCCGGAAAATTATCTTTTCATCACCCTTGGCACCGGGGTGGGCGGTGCCGCCATCATCGACCGCAAGGTATTTAAGGGCGGGGACGGTAACCCGATGGAAATAGGGCATATATTGTCAAGAAATGGAAAAGAGCTTGAGGCCTTAATCGGCAAAGCAGGACTGATGGAGCTGATTAATGATATCCTCAAAAAAAGCAAACTGGGGAGCAAAATCGGGAAAAAAATGGAGGCCTGGGACACCAAATTACTGGTCAGTGCGGCTGAAGGAAATGATAAGGTGGCTATTAAGATCTTTAAAAAGATCGGGACCCTCCTGGGAGAAGCCCTGGTTTCCACCATCAGACTGCTTGATATTAAAACGATCATCGTTGGAGGCGGACTGTCGGCAAGCTATAATTTTGTATTTAAACCGATGATGAAGGTGATGAACAAAAAGCTGACTCCCTATTACACGAAAAATATATCGGTTAAAAAGGCCAGTCTTGGCAATAATGCTGGCATTATCGGGGCGGCTTCCCTCTGGTTTAAATAATCACCGGGTCGAAAATCCCCGTTGAAGAAAAACCTCATTGCAATAGCCTGTAGCATTAAACCTGATGATCAGCATGCCGGGATTGGAAACCTGGTCAGGGCAGTCCGGCCCCGGTTCTAAATAATAAATAAGAAACTTTTGATTCCGCTTGTAGAGATCGCTCCTGTCTGGTTTCCCAAGGGCCCTGATGACCCAGCTTTCCTTTTCGCCAAGAAGTTTGTCTTTTGCGTCAATAATTTTACCCGCAAGCCCGTTTCGAACACTTCCGCATCCGGATTTATCACTGATCCATAATTCCGTGTCGAAGCCCGCCATCTCCGGGCTTTCACGGCAGCCCATGAAAAACAGGATGCTGAAGGCAAATATTTCTGAAATGAGACGGGAATTAGCAAACACGGTGAAAATTTTTTGCTCGGAACTTAAAAATAACTCCAATTCATATAATCAAGGTCCTGTAAATCTACGCCGTTGGAGAATAACCTTCATCTGGGTTTTATTGAATAATATTGCACCCGGGATTCAGGCTTACGCCTTTTTGCGGAAATCGATAATATACCATGGTAAGACTTTCCGGTTTCTTTAAAAATGTTTCAATTATTCTCACGGCG
>DATDPY010000562.1:0-11430 GCA_035292565.1 Cyclobacteriaceae bacterium
GCAAGCATCAGGGTAATCAACAAACAGAGCAATAATACTGTGGCAGACGCCAAAAGCAACAGTATTTCCGGTGAGTACTCACTTTCCATCCGCAAAATCCCGGGAGATTATCGCAAGGAAGCGAAATCAAAAAGCTATATAAATTATACTGAGGATTTTTCCATTACAGATGCCGCCAGGCCCGAAGTCACCACCGACCATATAATTCTTAAGAAAGAAAATACTGAATTGATCTTTTTTGACCATGACAAGGATTCAATACCGGCCGGTGAATTTGTGAAACTCGATTCCATAGTCGCCTTTCTTTTCAAAAACAAGCGGTCGAATGTCCTTCTTTCGGGCCACGCGGATCAGAGCGGAGATGATCATTATAATCTTGAACTTTCGAAGCGAAGAGTTGAAAATGTCATGAAATACCTGACGTCGAGGGGCATCCCTGCACTGATCATGAAAATGGAGTATTATGGGGAGAAGCAACCCCTGATTAAGCTGGAACTTAAAAAAGATTTGCATCTGAACCGCAGGGTGGAAGTAAAGATTATTCTGTTGAAACAATGATTTCATCACCCTTCATGAGTCACGAGTTCCGGCAATTTTCTTGGCCTGTTGATCATTTATGGTTATTTTTAAAAATTCGATCTAAAAAGCAATTTATGAATCCGATCAAGACAGGCGCACTATTTCTTTTTATAATTTTTTTTATTCTTATCCTACTACCTGCCGCTTACAGCCAGCAAATGGATTTCGAGGAATACAATCCTCCCTCCACGCTGGTTGTTCCCGCGCATAATCTAACCCGTTCGAAATTTCCTTTTATCGACGCCCATAATCATCAATGGAGGTCAGGGTCCGGCGATCTTTCGGGGCTGATCGCCGAGATGGATCAGCTGAATATGAAAGTAATGGTAAACCTTAGCGGGCGAAGCGGAGCTGAATTGAAGTCCATGGTCGATAATACAACTTCGCAATACCCCGGAAGGTTTATCGTTTTCGCCAATATCGATTTCAATGGTATTGGGACTGCGGGATGGGCGGAAAAAGTAACCCGGCAACTTGAAGCCGATGTGAGCAACGGAGCGAAAGGCTTGAAGATATTCAAGAATTTAGGCATGTCGGTAAAGGATGCCGATGGAAAAAGGGTTCCGGTGAACGATCCACGTATCGATCCTGTCTGGGAAAAATGCGCCCAGCTAAAAATTCCGGTGCTGATCCACACCGCCGACCCGAAACCCTTCTGGCAGCCCCATGATAAACAAAATGAACGCTGGCTTGAGCTGAAGGAAGTCCCCAATCGCAAACGCTCAGATACAGACCCTGCCCCCTGGGAACAGATCATAGAGGAACAGCATGCTTTGTTTAAAAAGCACGCGAAGACTATTTTTATCAACGCGCATCTGGGGTGGTTGGGAAATGATCTCGGAAAACTCGGGAGGCTGATGGATGAATGTCCGAATATGTATACCGAGATCGGGGCTGTCCTGGCAGAGATCGGCAGGCAGCCCAGGTTTGCAAGGGAATTTTTTACCAAATACCAGGACCGGATCCTGTTCGGAAAGGATTCCTGGCATCCTGAAGAATATCATGCCTATTTCAGGGTATTGGAAACTAATGACGAATATTTCGATTATTATCGAAGGCGTCACGCATTCTGGAAGATCTACGGCATGGGATTGCCGGATGAGATTTTGAAAAAGGTCTATTATAAAAATGCGTTGCGTATCATTCCCGGAATTGACCGGTCGGCATTTCCGGATTGATAATCACAAAGATCAGGATATTTAATTCCGAAATCATCTATATTTAAGCCCGGTAGGTTTCATTTTTTATTTACTTTTTAAAATTTATTTTTTATGGAATCCCAATCCTCCGCGCTGAACCCGGCGGCAAAATACTCTTCATGGCAGGTAATTGCTCTGACCTTATTGAGGGTTGTCATCGGCTGGCACTTCCTCTATGAAGGTCTTTCCAAATTATTTACACCCGGATGGACTTCGGCAGAATCCCTCCAGGTATCCAAATGGTTTCTGGCAGATTTCTTCCACTGGATTGCCAATACTCCTTCCATTCTAATAGCTGCCGATGTCATTAACATCTGGGGGCTGATCATCATAGGCTGCTGTCTGCTGTTTGGCCTTGCCGGGCGATGGGCCAGCTTTGCCGGTATTTTGCTGTTGTCGTTATATTATATAGCCAATCCTCCATTCGTTAAACCGAATTTTGGCATCCCCTCGGAAGGGAATTACCTGATCGTCGACAAGAACCTGGTCGAGATCTTCGCTCTGTTTGTCACCGCGCTGTTTCCCGCAGGATATTTCTGGGGTATTGACCGGCTTTTTAAAATCAATCCGGCTGTGAAAAAACCAACCAAAGAATCGAAGCCGGAAGAGAAAACGGCTCCGGTCGCGGAACCTTTGCTGACCCATACGGTTCAAAGACGGGAATTGCTGAAAGGATTGGCCACATTACCTGTTGCAGGCGTGTTCGGGATTTCATTGCTGAAAAAGAAGAAATGGGAAAGTTATGAAGAGCAGAACCTGATCGATGCCGTGACCGGGGCTTCAATTAAGAACTTTAACCCTGCTGAACTTAGCGATCTGAAAGGTTCAATGCCCTATGGGAAGATCAAGGATAAAACGATGAGCCGGATCATCCTCGGCGGCAACCTGATGTCGGGCTGGGCGCATTCGAGAGACCTTATTTATGTTTCACAGCTTGTGAAGGCATATCACCACCGCGACAAAATATTCGCAACCATGCTCATGGCCGAAAAATGCGGGGTCAATACACTGCTTACGAATCCGATCCTGTGCAGGCTCATTGATGAATACTGGAAGAGGGGAATCGGCAAGATGCAATTTATCTCCGACTGCGCAGGCCTGAATTATGATGATAAAGGTCCTTCCCCCATGCCGGAGGATCAGTACTTCGACAAGATCAAAAAGGCGATTGATTACGGAGCCGTGGCCACCTATATCCAGGGCGAAACAGCCGATTACCACATACAAAATGGGAGCATAAACGTGCTTGAAAAGGCGATTCAGCTGATGCATGATCATCGGATGATCATTGGAATCGGGGCGCATCATATCGAGACCATCAAACGTTGTGTGGAGATCGGATTCGAACCCGATTTCTGGATGAAGACACTCCATCACCATAACTACTGGTCGGCACGACATACCGAATGGCATGACAATATGTATTGTTTTAATCCCCAGGAAACCATTTCATTTATGGAAAGCCTGCCACAGCCCTGGATTGCATTCAAGGTAATGGCCGCCGGGGCGATTCACCCTAATGAAGCTTTCCGTTATGCCTTCGAAAACGGCGCCGATTTCGTTTGTGCCGGCATGTATGATTTCCAGGTGGTTGAGGATGTGAATATTGCCAATTCAATTCTTGCGGAGAACCTACCGCGTAAGCGGACGTGGAGGGCGTGATTGTTAGACGGGTGGGCTAGTTGACTCGTTGACTGGTTTTACGATCTACTGTTCGACTGATTTACTGGTCTCGTGAATAGTTGGGAGTTAGCAATATACAGTTGGCAAAGGGCAGTTGGCAATTTCGGAAATCATTTTATAAATTTCGAATCATTGAATGACCTCCTTATCCGCCAGAATCATCCATCTTCGATCGCCTATCTTCCATCTTCAGGCACCCATCATCTATCTTTATCCAGGTGAATTCTGATATTTAATGAGAAATTTTTAGATTGAAATAAACTAATAACCATGGACCGCAGAAATTTTATTAAAACCGCCGCAATCACCGGAACGGTGGCGGCCTTATCGCCCTTGGAATCCTGCTCCCCGACTGTAAATAAAAAGGAAGAACAATCTGTCGATTACAACACATTCGAACTGAATGAGATCACAGCCGGACAACTGCAGCAAAAAATGCAGGATAAGGATTTGAGTTCGGAGGAAGTTGTTCAAATGTACCTCGACAGGATCGGACAGGTCGATTTGAAAGGCCCGGAACTCAGGTCGGTGATTGAGATTAATCCCGACGCATTGGAAATTGCCAAGCAGCTCGACAGGGAACGGACGAAAGGTAAGATCAGGGGTCCGCTTCACGGGATCCCCGTCATGATCAAGGACAATATCGACACGGCCGATAAGATGATGACAACGGCGGGCTCCATGGCATTGTCGGGATTCCATGCGCCCGCTGATGCGTTTATTGTCCGTAAGCTTCGGGAAGCCGGGGCTGTTTTGATCGCCAAGACGAACCTGAGCGAATGGGCGAATATACGTTCCACACGCTCTTCAAGCGGCTGGAGCGGAAGAGGCGGACAGTGCCGGAACCCTTATGATCCCTCGAGGAGCCCCTGCGGATCGAGTTCAGGATCAGGAGTTGCCGTCTCCGCGAATTTATGTGTGATGGCTATCGGGACAGAAACAGATGGATCGATTGTCTGTCCCTCGGGTATCAATGGCATCGTAGGGATAAAGCCTACCGTTGGTTTGTGGTCGCGGCACGGAATCATTCCTATCTCTCACAGCCAGGACACTCCGGGCCCCATGGCGAGGACTGTTACCGATGCGGCCATCTTCCTGGGCGCTCTTGCCGGGAAAGACGAAAAAGACCCGGCGACAAATAATATTCCGGAAAATATTCCGCAGGATTATACCGGGTTCCTGGATTCGTCCGGATTACAGAACGCCCGGATCGGCATTATCCGGGATTTCATGGGATTTCATTCCGAAGTTGACAAGCTGATGGAATCGGCCATATCGGATATGAAGGAAGTCGGAGCCATAATCACGGATGTTCGCTGTTCGGAAAAGAGGCGCGAATGGGGGAATGCGGAATGGCAGGTCTTCCTTTATGAGCTGAAAGCCGATATGAACAAATATCTTTCGGAACGGCCCAATGCCCCGGTGAGAACCCTGAAGGATATCATTGATTTCAATACTGCCAATGCCGATGTCGAAATGCCCTGGTTTGATCAGGAAATCTTCCTGATGTCGCAGGAAAAAGGGGACCTTGCAGAAAAAGAATATCTCGACGCTCTGAATGAATCTAAAAAACTTGCACGCGAAACGATCGATAACGCACTTCATGAACAGAATCTCTCCGTCCTGGTCGCCCCTACCAACGCTCCGGCCTGGACGATTGATCTTGTTAACGGTGATCATTTCATCGGCGGGTCCTCCGACCTGACGGCAATTTCCGGTTATCCTTCAATTACGGTACCGATGGGGCAAATCCATGGCCTGCCGGTGGGTTTATCATTTATTGGGAAGGCCTGGGATGAAGCGACGTTGATTAAACTGGCTTTTGCATTTGAGCAGGGCACCGGGAAAAGAATAGCACCTGTTTTTTGATTCCTGGCCTGAAACAAAATGTAGAAAAACTCAGCCGTTACCTCCATCAGGCCGGCATTACATCATGAAACACAAAACAGACCGATAACCAATAAAAAATCAACTATGGGTAAAAAAGAAATTCTGGTAATCCTGACTCTGATTTCCTTGACTGTATGCCGACGAAAGGAATATGCAGAAATGCCATTAAGGGACGACGATAAAATCAAGGTAGGTTATTCGGAGGTAAACGGGATTAATATGTATTACGAAATTCACGGAGACAGCGGTGAATACCTTGTCCTGATCCATGGCGGGGGCTCCACCATCAGAACGACTTTTGGAAGGATTTTACCCCTGCTCTTCGGCTCTTTTACGGTAATTGCCGTGGAACTCCAGGCTCATGGCCACACAGGTGACAGGGATGCGCCTGAAAGCTTTGAGCAGGACGCCGATGACGTGGCGGCGTTATTGGATAACCTGAATATCCCGAAGGCTTCGATTTTCGGTTTCAGCAATGGCGGGAATACCGCAATGCAGCTCGCTTTCCGCCACCCCGAAAAGGTCGACAAATTGATCCTAGCTTCCACATTCTATAAGAGGGAGGGGTTGCCTCCCGGTTTCTTCGAGGGGATGAAGGCTGCTACCCTGAACGATATGCCTCTGCTCCTGCGTAACGCGTTCCTGGAAATTAATCCCGACAGCAGCAGGCTGATGTCAATGTTTCAAAAAGACAGGGATCGAATGATCAATTTTAAAGATTGGGATGATGAGATCCTTCGTTCGATCAGAGCCCCAACATTAATCATCACCGGCGATCAGGATATTGCACTCCCCGTACATGCACTGGATATGGCCAGGCTGATAGTAAATTCCAGGCTGATGATATTGCCGGCTACGCATGGCTCATACCTTGGTGTAGCTGAAGTACCAATAACAGGAAGCAAGTTGCCGGAATTAACCGCAAGTATAATTAAGGATTTTCTTAAAACTGAAAAATAGCAATTTTACGCCTGAGGCTGTTTTAATAGTTTAAATTTAGTATTGATTCCAATATTTTATTTTGTTTTGATTGGTGATTCTTGGTGTCCTAGTGTCTTCGTGGCCGTAAATGAAACTGGTTCATAGCCACAAGGCACTAGGACACCAAGATTCACCAAGTTTGCCGAAGAATATTTTGTCATAAAAATTCAAATCGTGCTTTTGAGACAGCCTCAGACTTTTTGAGGTAGAAAAAAGAACCACGATTCATCGGGAATTGTTATATTTATAAAGCGCCGAAATGAAAGCCATAATCACATCCAAATATGGTCCGCCGGAAATTCTGAGGCTCGAAGAAGTCGAAAAGCCTGTTCCTCAGGATGATGAGATCCTGATAAAAATCCATGCTGCATCCCTTAATGCATTCGACTGGCATCTTCAGACTGCGGACATATTCCTTGTACGGTTTATGGGCGGTGGATTCACGAAGCCCAAAAATAAAATTCCCGGAGCTGACATCGCCGGGACGATCGAGGCGGTTGGAGTAAACGTGAAATTGTTTAAGCCTGGAGATGAGATATACGGAGATCTGGGTTCATATAACTGCGGCGGATTCGCCGAATATGTATGTGCACGTGAAACCATGATTGCAAGGAAACCATCCAACCTTTCATTTGAAGATGCGTCGGCCGTACCGATGGCGGCCATCACCGCTCTGCAGGGGCTCCGCGACTATGGCCAAATAAAGCCGGGACAAAAAGTATTAATCAATGGCGCATCTGGCGGCGTGGGAACATATGCCGTGCAGATCGCTAAAGTTTTTGGGGCAGAAGTTACTGCGGTGTGCAGTACCGCGAAAATGGAGATCGCCCGTTCAATCGGATCGGATCGTGTTATTGACTATACCCGGGAGGATTTTACAAAAAGCGGGCTGTCATATGACCTGATCTTTGCTGCCAACGGGTATCACCCCATTTTGAATTACAAGCGCTCGCTGGGCCCGGGAGGAAGGTATGTCATGGCCGGCGGGAAAGCGTCTCATATGTTTGAAGCCCTGGTTCTGGGGCCCTTTGTTTCAATGACCGGCAATAGAAAAATGGGAGTGGTGTCAGCGTCCATAAACACGAAAGACCTGGACTACATCCGGGAGCTTATTGAAGCAGGCAGGATAAAGCCTGTCATCGACAAACGATTTCCGCTCGAAAAGCTCCCAGAAGCGCTCAGGTATCTTGGCGACGGGCATGCGGCAGGGAAGGTGGTAATAAATATATAACAATAAACGATCGATGGTTTCCAATGAGTAATTACCTCACCACAAAAAGATAATTCCCTGATACAGTTTCCAGAACAACTTCTGAATCTGTTGCAGAAGTAAGCTTAAAGAATTCCTTTCCGCGGGTAAGCTTCCCGCCGGAATAAATTTCCGATTCTCCCTCCATCACTTTGGAGCCTTCCTTTAATGGTAGGTGAATTTCCGCAGTCGTATTGGCCGGTATGGTGACCGATAATATAAAAGACCCGTCCTTTAATTCCCAGTCACTCAGTACTTTCCCATAGGGCGTCATCACGCTTGCCTTTGCAGAAATCAAATCGCCAGCCGGCATCGGGCGGATGATGATCCTTTTAAATCCCGGGTTATTGACATCGGGCCTGATTCCCGCCAGGTAACCATAATACCACTCTCCCACCGAACCGTAGGCAAAATGGTTCCTGCTGTTCATGCCTTCAGGTCGTTCGGTATCGCTGTTCCATAATTCCCAAATCGTGGTTGCACCCTTTTCAACCATATAACCCCAGGATGGATAGGTAGTTTGAACAGCGGAGGCATAGGCAATCTCATGATGACCAAAATCACTCAGCATCGGAAGCAACAAGGGTGTGCCCAGGAATCCAGTCGTCAGGTGGTTATCGTGGGCTTTTACATTTTCAACAACAGAATTCATCACGGTTTCGGTGAATTGTTCCTCCGTAAGTCCGAAGGCGACCGGTATCAGGTTAGCCGTCTGGGTGCCTCCAACGTAGGAAGCGGAATCCTTTATGTAATACGCTTTATTAAAAGCATCCTTGATGGCCGGCAACCGGTCGCTGAGCTCTTTTCCATCTTCGCTCTTCCCGATGATCTTCGCCATTTCTGCGAGCAGTTTTGTGCTGTAATAATAATAAGCCTGGGAGATTGGTTTTGAAGGAGACCGTTCAACAGGGACCCAGTCGCCATACCCAAACCAGGTTGAATCTTCGTTCGACCAGGTGTAAAGATTATCTGTACTGTTCCCATGCATATATTCCACCCATCTCTTCATTCCATCATAATTCTCTTCAATGATACTTTTATCTCCGTAAAATTTATATACAATCCATGGGATCACGATAACAGCATCGCCCCAGGCAGGTTTCGACGGACCTCCAACAACGATCGCCGGATTCACGTCATATACAAAGCCTTCCTTCTCATCCTGGGAATCGAGAATATCACGCATCCATTTTTTATAAAATCTTGCCATGTCCATGTTATAGCATGAAGTGGGTCCGAAAATCTGGGCATCTCCCATCCATCCGAGCCTTTCATCTCGCTGGGGGCAGTCGGTCGGAACACTCATCAGGTTGCTCCGTTGCCCCCGCCAGATATTAGCCTGGATCGAATTCAGAATTTCCTTTGAACAGGAAAATGTTCCGGCAGACTCAACCGCAGAATTAAATACCAGGGCCTTTAAGGTTTCCTTATCCGGTTTTGAAGGGAGTCCTGATACTTCCACATACTGAAATCCATGATAGGTAAAATGCGGCTCAAACTCCTCCATTCCTTCCCCGCTGCAAATATAGTCATCGATCACTTTCGCCGACCTGAGGTTCTCCTGTGCCACAGTACCATTGGGATGCAGAAGTTCAGCATACTTAAGCTGTATCCTTGTGCCTCTGGGCGCCTGCACTTTCAGTTTCCCGTAACCCACCATGTTGATGCCAAAATCGAAAACATAATTTCCCTCCACAGGTTCCGTGATGCTTACCGGCTCAACTACACTAACGATCCTTATCGGGGGTTCCTGCTGGGCCACCATTCTGATCCCGCTCATGTCGAGGTCAGCCACGGACCGCCATTTGGAATCATCGAAGCCCGGCAGATCCCATCCTTTTTGCACAAGCCGGGCATCGAATGTAACACCATCATAGATCGTATTCTCAACATAGGGGGAATGAGAACCTTTCCAGCTTTCATCGCTGAACACCTCGGCTTTCCCATCTCCGGTTTCTATCTCGAGCTGTGCTATAAACCTGAGAGGCCCCTGGCTGTAAGCCACTCCTCCCTGCCATCCCAGTCCGCTGCTCCACCACATATTGCCGAGGACCACGCCTATTGCATTTTCTCCGGTTATTACAAAATCCGTAACATCGTAAACCTGGTATTGCACTTTTTTGCGGTAATCCGTCCAACCGGGGGCAAGCAGGTCGTCTCCTACTTTATTTCCGTTGACATATAACAGATATGTTCCCAGGCCTGTAATATATATCCTGGCCTTTTTCACCTCATTACCCGCCGTAAATTCCTTTCTGAACATAACTGACCTTGGTGGTTTTCCGGTCTCGTCGATCCCGATCCATTTCGCTTTCCAATCCGATCTTTCCAGCAACCCCATCTCGAAAGATGCAGGCTGGCTGTATACGGAAGGTTGTCCAACCTGGTCGTAGGTCATCACTTTCCAGTAACAAACCTGCCTCGATGTTAATTCACTTCCCTGCCAGCCTACCAGATGGGACTGGTCGCTGGTTATTTTTCCCGAATCCCAGATATCACCTTCATTGCTGTCGAGCTTTTCCAGTGAAGACGCTACAAGAATACGATAAGCCGATTGGGCCGCGCCTCTTGTCTGATCGTTCACTTCCCAGGAAAACGCGGGAAAAGGGTTATCCAGACCGATGGGGTTTCTCAGGTACTCGGTGCGCAGGTTTACCGGTTGGTCCGGAGGGGATTTTGATTCCTCACATGAAATCATAGCCAGGATCGTTACAGCCAGAAAAAAGAATTTACAAATTGTATTCATATTTTTTAAATTTAAAAGGGCTGCCTTCTCACCGACAGCCCCTGGATAAAAATCCGAATAACTGAATTATAAATTAAGCATTCACACAGATTATACGATCTTCATCGATACCGGGTCCCAGTTCACGATCTGTTTCTTGAAATAACTCTGGTTTGCAGCAAGCGATGGGCCTGCGGCTCGTAAACCATAGGTGGCATTCTCGACGATCGGCTTGCCTTCCCTTACTGCAGCGATCAGGTTTGCCCAGTGGGTATTCCTGTCGTCGTATCCGTCAGGTGCTTTGAAGAACAGCTCGACTGGCCCGCTAACCTGGTCCGGGACAGAATAATATTTTTTATTGTATTCTTCAACGAATTGCTTTTGCATGGCTTCCGAGAAGGTGAACAGGGAATCATATCCACCATATTCGGGTTTGTTGGCAAATGGAGTCTTGTACATTGTGAGACCATCAAAGCCGTATCTCAACGTTCCTTCCGTACCAACCAGCCTTAAGGAGCCTTCCCCTCCGCCACCCGCGGTGAAATTGACGCGGATCTGCATATTGAAGGCCGGGTGTGATTCCCCCTTATCATAATCAACCACACAGGTAAGGATATCCGGAACATCCCGGCCATCATTCCAATACCTGGTGCCGCCGGAACCATAAACTTTTTTTGGTCCAGTAGAGCCGGTGATCCAGTGAAGCCATGAAAACAGGTGGACGAACAGGTCTCCTGCGATGCCCGTACCGTATGCCTGATAATTCCTCCAGCGGAAGAATCTGATCGCATCAAAAGGAACCTTCGCGGTATCGCCAAGGAATTTATCGAAATCGACAGTCTGCGGAGAAGCATCGGGAGGTACCGAATATTGCCAAGCGCCCAGCGAAGAATGCCTGTCGTAGGCTGCTTCGACAAGGATTAACTCGCCAATTTCTCCTGCCCTATAGAGATCCTGTGCTTTTTTCAGGATGATAGAGCTTACTCCCTGACTTCCAACCTGGAATTTTGATTTATATTGTTTTTCCGCTTCAATCACCTTATGTCCTTCCGCAATTTCCTGGACCATGGGCTTCTCACAGTAAATTGCTTTCCCGGCCTTCATGGCATCGATGGAAATAATAT
>DATDPY010000563.1:0-8607 GCA_035292565.1 Cyclobacteriaceae bacterium
AGGACCACGCTGTCGATTACCCGGTCATTCCTGATCATTTCACAGGTATCGATGATTATTTGCACGATGGTATTGTGAAATTTCGCGCTTACAACATCAGCAGTAACACCCCGCTTCCTATCTTCAATGATGCCTGCGAGCGTATCGGCAAACTGGATGGTGCCGTTGTATTTATAGGAATATGAATCACGGATATTGCCGGCAGCTATCGCTTCCAACCGCATCGGAGCTTCAGCATGAAATCCCGATTCTGTCAGCAAGCCTAGCAAAACTGCCACCGAATCGAAGAGCCGGCCTGCCCCGCAGCTTAGCGGCGTGTTAATCCTTTTTTCTATGGACTGCAGTACAATATCCAGTTCATTTTCCGGGATCTTTTCCTGGAAAGGCAAGGATCTTTTTTGACTTTCCCAAAGACCCGCCTGGTAAAGGTATGCGACCGCCATCCGCCAGGGTTTTTCGACAGCCAGGTCGCCGCCGGGCATGGGTACATATTCAAAGTGGGTGATCCGGTCGTAACCGGCCAGGTCGCAGACCATGAACTCCGATCCCCAGATAGCGCCGTCATCACCCATGCCCGTACCATCCATGCTTACCCCGATCACTTTATCGTCGATTCCATGCTCTGCCATGCAGGAGGTGATATGAGCATGATGGTGCTGGACCGGCAGTTTTGGAACAGAAAGTGACAGGGCATAGCGGGTAGAGAGATAATCCGGGTGGAGATCATGGGCGATAGCCCTGGGTGTGATTCGGAAAAGTTTTAGAAATCTTCCGAATGATTCTTCATAAAATTCAAGCGTTTCATGATTTTTCAGGTCGCCGATGTGTTGGCTGAGAATGGCCCTTGTATCTTTTCCAATGCAAAAACAATTAACGAGTTCAGCTCCCGCAGCCAGAAGTCCATCCGCGGGATAACTGAGGAATACAGTCGAAGGCACATACCCCCGGGACCGTCTTAACAGCCGGAGCTCGTTGTTCACCACATGGCCGACGGAATCGTCAACCCGGTTATGGATCGGCCGGTCGTTAATTAGAATGGCATCGGCCTTATCCCGGAATATACGGACCGCCTCATCATCGTCGATGAGGATGGGCTCCTCCGAAAAATTCCCGCTGGTGAAGACAATGACCGGCGTGCTGAGGCTTTCGAACATCAGGTACTGAAACGGAAGATACGGCAGCATGGCTCCAATCGTAGGAAAACCCATGGAGACCGAAGGTGCGAGATTTTTTTTGGATCGAAGAATGACCACCGGGCGCTGCCATGAATTTAAAGCCGAGGATTCCGCTTCTGAAATTGCGACGTATTCCGCCAGGCTTCTTTCATCACGAAATAAAACTGCGAAAGGCTTTGAATAGCGGTTTTTGATTTCTCTGAGCCTTTGAACAGCCTTTTCGCTCCGGGCATCACAGGCCATGAAAAATCCTCCCATACCTTTGGCAATAACGACGCCATCGCGGGCGATAATTTCTTTCATTGATGATAAGATCACAGGCATGTCGCCGGTTTCATCCTTCCCGGGGCGGATAAGACGATAAGCCGGTCCGCAATCATTACAGGCAACCGGCTGGGCATGAAACCGGCGGTCATTGATGTCATGGTATTCCCTTTCGCAACCGGGACACATCCTGAAACCGGCCATTGTAGTATTTACCCTGTCGTAGGGCAGATCCCTGATAATGCTGAAGCGGGGGCCGCATCGGGTGCAATTGGTGAAGGGATACCGGATCCTGCGGGGCTGTGTTTTCATATCCCCGAGGCATTCATCACAAACAGCAATATCTGGGCTTACTTCCGTGACGCTGTCTCCCTCATCTTTGCTCCACCTGATCTTGAAATCCGCAGGAGCAATTATATCTGTTTCCGAGATTTCCATATCCCCGATATGGGAAATTCCCGGTTTTTCTATTTCGATCCCCTGAATAAATTTCCCGAGACTAACTTCTGGTCCGCATGCCTGAATATAAACTGCATCGTTTCTGTTTTCAACCCAGCCCAGGATTCCGTGTTTTTTAGCCAGCCTGTAAATAAAGGGCCGAAAGCCCACACCCTGTACCAACCCCCTGACAATAATCAGCCTTGATATATGATCATTTACTTTCATCCTCATGTTTCATAAAGGCTTCACGCTGTACTGGGTTTTCAGGATTGGCATTGCTCAAAAAAACACCCCTAAAAAGTGCCGGAATCAATGCTTAAAACCGAAATTAAACGTCATAAAAATAATTCTTAAATGTCAATAAAAAATTGGCGGAAATCATTACCATTCATAAAATAATAACGTAATATTACACCACATCGACCTGATTATATTTTATTTTTTAAATAATATGTTACAATAATAACTTTTTTTGATGTCTTCCAACGACAGAATTTACAGGCTCCTGAATTACAAAAACCTTCTTTACAGGCTGAAAGCCATCGGTTTTGTCAAGGTATTTTCCGACAATATTGCCGATACCCTTGAAATTTCGCCATCGCTGGTGAGGAAAGATTTCAGGGAATTCGGGATTACCGGCACACAGAAGGGCGGGTACAGGATCGATTCGATCATCGAAACCATTAATAAGATCCTGGGGAAAACCAGGAACCATAAAATCGTTGTGGTCGGTTCAGGCAGGATAGGCCAGGCCCTTGTCAATTATCCGGGATTCAGTCGCGATAAAATTTTTATTTCCGCGGTTTTTGATATCGACCCCGACAAGATCACCGAAAGCGCCAATATCCCGGTATTGCCCGTCACCAGGCTGCAGGAATATGTACACAATAACAAGGTCGAACTGGCGATCCTTGCCGTGCCGGAATCAGCGGCCCAGAATTGCTTCGATCTTTTGATCAAGAGCGGGATCAAGGGCATCCTTAATTTTACATCCCTTAATTTTAAAGCCAACGGAATCATAACGAACAACATCAATATCGGCCACGAGCTGGAGAACCTTATTTTTTCGATTACGAACAAATGAACGATTTTTTAACTATAAATATTTTTTCATATGAAGGCGGATATAAAATCCATCCTGGAGAAATATGGCAACAATGAGGCCAGGCTTATGGATATCCTCCTGGATACCCAGGAAACATCGGGTTATATCTCGGACCAGTCCCTAAGCGAGATAGCGGAAGGATTAAAGTTATCCGAGGCGGATGTAGAGCAGACGATTTCCTTTTACCATTTCTTTTCAAGGTCGCCAATGGGTAAATACAATATTTACCTGAACGACAGCGCGGTAGCCTGCATGATGGGACGCGAAGAGGTGGCAGCGGCTTTCGAAAATGCGGCCGACTGCAAATTCGGAGAGGTATCCGCCGACGGCCTGATCGGACTTTATAACACCTCCTGCATCGGCATGAACGACCAGGAACCCGCGGCCATCATCAACGGCAAAATATTTACCAGACTCACCAAGTTCAGGGTGAAAGAAATTATCCGCGACATCAAAGCCGGGAAGATGGTTGAAGAAATGTTTGATTCAGGGTATGGCGACGGGGCTAACAGCTCGAGTCATGTACAGGCGGTTGTTCTGAACAACATCAGGAAGATCGGCCCCGTGCTGGCGCAAGACTTCGAACTGGGAACCGCCCTTAAAAAGATGATCACAATGTCGCCGGAATTTGTGATCGAGGAGATGAAGTTTTCCAATATCCGCGGCCGCGGGGGGGCCGGCTTTCCTACCGGGATGAAATGGGAATTTGGACGGAGGGCCCGGGGTGAAAGGAAATTTATTTTCTGCAATGCGGATGAAGGGGAACCCGGTACTTTCAAGGACAGGGTGATCCTTACAGAGCACCCCGACCTGCTCATCGAAGGGATGACCATAGCCGGCTATGCCGTCGGTGCTGCGGAAGGAATTATTTATCTGCGATATGAATATAAATACCTTCAGAAATACCTCGAAAATATTCTGAAGATAGCAATCGATAACAAGCGCCTTGGGAAAGATATCCTGGGGAAGAAGGGATTCAATTTTGATATCAGGATACAATTCGGCGCCGGCGCTTATGTTTGCGGCGAAGAATCAGCCCTGATTGAATCTGCCGAGGGCAAACGCGGTGAACCAAGAGACAGGCCACCCTTTCCTGTGGAGAAAGGGTACCTGAATTTCCCAACCATCGTCAACAATGTAGAAACCCTTTGTTCGGTTGTAAAAATAATTTTAAATGGCGGCGCCTGGTATCGTTCCATGGGAACGAGGGAATCTGCCGGCACAAAGATTCTCAGTGTTTCCGGCGACTGCCGGTATCCCGGGATATACGAAGTGGAATGGGGTTTCTCGGTGAACGATATCCTTGAAATGGTGGGCGGAGAACACGTACAGGCTGTCCAGGTTGGCGGCCCCTCCGGGGTTTGCATTGGTCCCGACGAATTCGGCAGGACTCTCGGATATGAAGACCTGGCCACGGGCGGCTCGCTGATCATCATCGGAAAATACAGAGACCTCCTAAAAGACATTGTCCTGAATTTCACCAATTTCTTTGTGGACGAATCCTGCGGCGCATGCGTTCCCTGCAGGGCGCTGACGGTCATCTGCCGGGAAAAGCTCAGGAAAATCCTGGCAGGGCGGGGAGTGAAAAATGATGTGGAGGATCTTAAAAAATGGGGGGCATTGTCGAAGCTCAACCGCTGCGGACTTGGCCAGACAGCTCTTAATCCGATCCTGACCACGATAAAGAATTTCCCCGAACTATATGAGGCGCGTCTGCAGAAAGACGTAACCTTCGACGAGGGATTCGACCTGAACGACGCCGTCAGGGAATCATTGGAACTAACGGGAAGAAAAGCATTTTAATTCAGAAAGAAAATGAGTGATCCGATTAAAATAACCATAGATGGCATCCAGTGTATCGCACAAAGGGGGCAATACATCCTGGAAGCGGCAAAAGCGAATAATATCTACATTCCAAGTCTCTGCAATTATCCCGGCCTGAAACCCAGGGGCGGCTGCAGGATTTGCAATGTAAGGGTAAACGGCAAGATGATGACTGCCTGCACAACTCCGGTTGGACCCGACATGAATGTAGAAAACAACAAGGACGATATCAACGATCTGAGAAAATCGATCATCGAGCTCCTGTTTGTTGAAGGCAACCACTACTGTCCGTTCTGCGAGAAAAGCGGCAACTGCGAGCTCCAGGCCCTGGCTTACAGGTTTAAAATTATGGCTCCCCGTTTTCCATACCAGTTCCCCGTAAGGGAAGTCGATGCCTCGAATCCTAAGCTGATCAAGGAACAGAATCGCTGCATTGCCTGCAAGCGGTGCATCAGGGGGATAAAGGATAAATCAGGGAGGAGCCTTTTTGCCATGAAACGCAGAGGTCATAAACAGGAAGTCAGCCTCGACAAAAAGCTTGCAGCGGGAATCAGCGATGAATTGGCGCAGAAAGCCATGGATATCTGCCCGGTCGGGTCAATCATCAGGAAAGAGGTGGGGTATGCAATTCCTATCGGCCGGCGGAAATACGACAAGAATCCTATCGGATACGAGACCGAAGTGAATAAAACGACAATAGTATAATTTATAAATATATGGGTAAGCCAATTATAGCCACGGTATCGCTTGCGGGTTGTTTCGGCTGTCATATGTCATTACTCGACATTGATGAAAGGATACTCGATCTGATCGAACTGGTAGAATTCAACAAATCGCCGATCAATGATATTAAAAAATTTACGAAGAAATGTGATATCGGTCTGATCGAGGGAGGGTTATGCAACAGTGAGAATGTGCACGTTTTGAGAGATTTCAGGGAAAACTGCAAGATACTGATTTCAGTGGGAGAATGCGCCATCATGGGCGGACTGCCGGCTCTCAGGAACGGGATCCCGGTAAAGGAATGTCTGGTTGAAGCATATCTCAACGGCCCCACGGTAAAGGATAACGAGGAAAAGATAATTCCTTCCGATGAGGAACTTCCGCTGATCCTCGACCGGGTATATCCATGTCATGAAATAGTTAAAATCGATTATTTCCTGCCCGGATGTCCGCCGCGTGCCGATTTGATTTATAATGCGCTGGCAGCCCTCATCACCGGGAAGGAAGCGGATTTACCTTATGAAGTTTTGAAATACGATTAATTATGGGACAGAAAATTACCATTGAACCCGTAACCCGCGTGGAGGGACATGGAAAGGTTACGATACATCTTGATGAGAGAAAAAACGTGGTGCAGACGCGCCTCCATATAGTTGAATTCAGGGGCTTCGAAAGATTTATACAGGGCAGGCCATACTGGGAGATCCCGGTGCTGGTACAGCGCTTATGCGGAATATGTCCTGTAAGCCATCACCTGGCAGCTGCCAAGGCAATGGATGTGATCGTTGGCATTATGCCCGAGGACCTCTCACCTTCTGCAGAGAAGATCCGGAGACTGATGCATTACGGGCAATTCTTCCAGTCGCATTCGCTTCATTTCTTTCACCTGGCTTCTCCCGATCTCCTCTTCGGCGTCAGTGCGGATGTTGCAAAACGGAATATCATCGGCGTCGCCAGAGAATTCAAGGAGCTGGCGGTGCAGGGGGTAATGATGCGCAAATTCGGACAGGAAGTGATCGAGGCCACAGCGGGTAAAAAGATCCATGGAACGGGAGCCATCCCTGGCGGCGTCAACAAGCACCTTACCCTGGAGGATAAGATGAAATTCCTGATCGGCAAGGATCCGCTGAATATCGATTATATGATTGAATGGTCGAAGGCTGCCATTGATCTTTTCAGGGGCTACCATAAGGACAACAAGGATTTCATCGACAATTTTGCCGCCTTCCCGTCGAGCCACCTGAGCCTCGTGCGCAAGGATGGGGCGCTCGATATCTATCATGGCGTATTGCGCGCCGTTGATGCAGAGGGGAACAAGATATTACATGATGTGGATTACCAGGACTATATTGATTATATCGGCGAGGAGGTAAGGAACTGGAGTTATATGAAATTCCCTTATCTCCGTTCACTGGGCAAACAGAATGGCTGGTACCGCGTTGGCCCGCTGGCCAGGCTGAATACCTGCGATTTCATTCCAACCCCTCTTGCCCAGAAAGAATTCGAGGTCTTCAAGGCTTATACAAAGGGCAAGCCCAATAATATGTCGATGCATATGCATTGGGCGCGGCTTATCGAGATCCTGCATGCGGCAGAAATGATCAAGGAATTGCTGAGCGACCCGGATATCCTGGAAGGAGAGCTGGTAAAGAAGGGAGAAAAAAGGATCGAGGGCGTTGGACTTATTGAAGCCCCCAGAGGCACACTCTTCCATCATTACAAGATCGACGGCAATGATCAGATCGAGATGGCGAACCTCATTGTATCGACGACGAACAATAACGAACCCATGAACCGTGCCGTGGAATCGGCCGCAAAAAAGACGATGACCGGCCAGGATAAAATAACGGAGGGTATGCTGAATGCTGTGGAAGTAGCCATCAGGGCTTACGACCCCTGCCTTAGTTGTGCCACCCATGCCATTGGAAAAATGCCCCTTGAGATTTCGCTTTATAACTCAAGAAATGAACTGATCGATTTCCTTAAAAGCTGATATTCAATGGAATCACCGGTAAAAACCCTGGTATATGGTTATGGTAACCCGGGACGAGGCGACGACGGGCTGGGCCCCGCCCTGGTTGAAAAGATCCAGGCATGGATTGTGGAAAATAATGTCCTCGGCGTCGATACGGATTCAAATTACCAGCTCAATATTGAGGATGCTTATAACATCAAAGATTATGACATTGTGATATTTGCCGATGCATCCTGTGAGGACATCGAGCATTTTATAATTGAAAGGGTGAAGCCGGATGAAAAGACGGCCTTTAACACGCATTCAGTTTCTGCCGGTTTCGTCCTCAACCTGTGCAATAATATGTACGGGAAAAAACCGCTGGTCTTCCTCCTGCATCTGAGAGGTTACGATTTCGGATTGAAGGAAGGTTTTTCGGACCTTGCAGACAGCACTCTGAATATGGCCTATAATTACCTGGTTAATATAATCGCAACCCCGAGGTTGTCCAAATTGCTCGAATCTGTAAAATAATAATTCGAAATGGACCTGTCAACAAAATACATGGGGTTGAACCTCCGCAACCCGGTGATTGTAGGGAGTTCCGGCCTCACCGCTAATCCGGCAAGGATCATGCAACTTGAAAAGGCTGGCGCCGGCGCCGTTGTATTGAAATCACTTTTCGAAGAACAGATCCTTGTCGACAGGGGTAAGCTGGTTTCCCAGGATGAAATGTATTTCTGGTACCCGGAAGCCGTTGAATTTATCAGCGATTCCTTGAAGGATTCAGGAATAGATGCATACCTGCAGATGATAGCCAGTGTAAAAAAATCGGTTTCAATCCCTGTCATTGCCAGCATCAATTGCGTAACGGACAAGGAATGGCCTTCCTTTGCCGGGGAAATTGAAAAGGCCGGGGCGGATGCCCTCGAATTGAATATCGCAATATTTCCTTTCAACAAAGACCTGACTTCCAAAGAAATCGAAGACCGTTATGTATCGATCCTCCGGGCCGTAAAAAAAGAAATCAGCATCCCAGTGGCGGTGAAGCTTGGCCCGTACTTCACCAATTTATTCCATATCACCCGCGAGCTCCAGTCGGCCGGGGCAGGCGCAATTGT
>DATDPY010000564.1:0-10075 GCA_035292565.1 Cyclobacteriaceae bacterium
GTATCTTCATCGAATCCGGATGCAGCTAACCTTATTTTTCGAAAATTACGCAGCCTGGAATTATCGGTGTTTGCCGTAAACCCCAGGACAAAAGAAGTGGAAGGCGAAGTGTGTCATCCAAATCTGTCTTCACTTCCTTCAATCCCGGAAGGCGTGATCATTGCTTCACCTCCCCAATCGGCAAAGCCCATTATTGAAGAATGCCTTCAGCTTGGGATTAAATATGTCTGGCTTCACAGTTCCGTGAACCAGGGCAGTTTTGAAAAAGAAGCTATAAAATTCGGGGAGGACCATGGATTGGCCATTATCCAGACTGGATGTCCGATGATGTATTACAGCCCTGTTGATTTCGGGCATAAATGCATGAAATGGGTACTCCAGCTTACCGGGAAAATACCGAGGAAATAATAATTTTCGTTGAACCGATTTAATTTATCCTTCTTAACCTGTTTGGCCTGCAGTATCCTTATCGGATGCGCACCCGGTAAAATCCTCATCGACGGACAGCCGCTGAGAAAATTCATTAGCAATAACACGGTCCTGGGCAGGGGCCAAACCGGTCTTGCGCTTTATGATCCTGTCAGGAAGAAGTATATCGCAAGGTATCATTCCCACGAATTCTATACTCCTGCTTCGATCATGAAGCTCTTCACATTTTATGCTGCCATAAATATGCTCGGTGACTCCATCCCTTCGATCCGGTATTGCATTTCAGATGACACACTCTTCTTTTCCGGTCTCGGGGACCCAACGGTTCTTGATGACCGGTTCCCGTTACAGCCCGTTTTTTCATTTCTGAAGGAATACCCGGGCGCATTGGCATACTGTCCGGCAGTCTCGGCTGAAAGGCGCTTGGGCCCCGGCTGGGCATGGGATGATTTTATATACGACTACTCACCCGAAAAATCCGCTTTCCCGGTTTATGGAAACATGGTAAGGATCATTAACAGGCAATCTGGTCCCCAGCCACTGATTGAACCGGAAATTTTCCGGGATAGTTTCCAAAGCTTAAATGGCTCGTCGACGGAGCTTCCCGGCGAAATAATATTCAGGGAAGAGCGAAGCAACAAGTTCACCCTGGTCAGCCAGCCCTTAACTGCTGATACCTTGCGGATTCCGTTCATCGTAGACGATGGCCTGATCGTACAAATGCTGGAAGACACCCTGGGAAAGAAAATCGTTTTAAGGCAATTTCCGCAACATTGCCCCATGCGGGTCCTTAACAGCCAACCCTTCGACAGCGTTATGAAGATTATGCTTACTGTTTCAGATAATTTCATTGCGGAACAAACTCTCCTTGGCATCTCTGCGCTAAGGCATGATACCATCAGTTCTTCCCGGGCCATTCTCGAATCTATTGAACAACTCTTCCCCGGCATGGAAGATAAGATGCATTGGGTAGACGGCTCGGGGTTATCGCGATACAACCTGGTGAATCCTGAAGGCGTAATAATGGTTTTGAACAAAATCCTGGAAGCGGTTCCCCTTACCAGGTTGATTTCATTATTGCCTAATAACGGGATGTCAGGCAAAATGCTCAAATCCATCCGGGAGGAAGTTCCCTTCATTTACGGCAAATCGGGATCGATGACGCATGTTTATAATATTTCAGGCTTCCTCGAAACACGGCGGGGGAAAATATTGGTGTTCTGCATTATGAATAATAACTTTAATGCACCCATCGAGGATGCAGAATATCAGTCGGGAAGGATACTCATCAGCATCAGGGATAAATTTTAGCCAATGTATATCAGGGAAGCCTGCGTTGAAACCATCATCGAGGCAGTCCATGCCCAGGAAAGGGGGGCTGACAGGATCGAACTTTGTTCGGAGCTTGGCGTGGGCGGGCTTACCCCATCGTATGCCCTGATCGAATCTGCAAAACGTATACTGAAAATACCGATCATGGTAATGGTCAGGCCAAGGCCCGGAGATTTTAATTATAGCGATGGGGAGTTGAAGATCATGCGGCAGGCGATTGATGTGTGTAAATCGATTGGAGTTTACGGCATAGTAACCGGGTGTCTCACAAAGAATAACCAGGTTGATGCAGAATCAACAGCGGCGCTCGCAAGTTATGCTTTGCCATTGCAGGTTACATTTCATAAGGCTATTGATAAAACGCCCGATATCTTTGGCGCTGCAGAACAGCTCACCGCTATACCCGGGATCACGCGTGTGCTTACATCCGGAGGCGCCGATACCGCCATCGAAGGGGCAGATACAATCAATAAGCTGATGGAAGCCACTTCCGGCTCAATGATCATCATAGCCGCCGGGAAGATCACGGACCAGAATTTCGCCGAGGTCACGACGATCATCAAGGCGAAGGAGTATCACGGGAGAAAAATTGTCGGAGCATTATAAATTATTTTTTATAATTCCCTGCCGTGTGATGAAACAGGGCCCGGAGGAATTTCAGCCATGAACCCAAAATCAGGATATTCAGGAGATCTCCTGTTGTTTGCTTCGGTAGCAGCCCTGGGTGGATTATTATTCGGATTCGACATTGCCATAATCACCGGAGCGGCGCCCTTCATTAAAGAAGAATTTGAACTTGGGGAACTCAAATTCGGCTGGACTGTGAGCTCGCTCCTATGGGGGTGCATCATTGGAGCGGCTGTTGCGGGAAGGATCACGGATATATTTGGCCGAAAAAAGATCCTGATGGTTACCGCCCTGCTATTCCTGCTCACCTCCCTGTCGTGCGGCATAGCGCCCGGGTTAAACCTGCTGATCCTGTCGAGGATCATCGGCGGAGTTGCCGTGGGGGCCGCCTCTATTCTTTCGCCGATGTATATTTCGGAAATCTCGCCGGTGAGAATCCGCGGCAGGCTAGTATCCATGTACCAGCTCTCCATTGTCATCGGGATCCTTCTATCCTATTTAATAAACTACCTGCTACACGATTCCGGGGACGATATCTGGCGGTGGATGTTTCTCACCGGGATAATTCCATCCGTTGCTTTTTTTATTTTACTTTTCCTGGTCCCTGAAACGCCCAGGTTTTTGTCCAAGGCGGGGAGAAAGGAGGATGCCCTGAAGGTATTGATACGTGTGGAAGGCAGCGATAAGGCTGCGGCAGAACTGGCGAGGATAGAAGAAACACTCCGCGAAGGAGGATCCGGTTTCAGGGAAATTCTGAAACCCGAATTCAGGAAAATGGTCTGGGTGGGGCTCGGTCTTGCCCTCTTTGTACAGGTTTCCGGGATCAATACCATTATCGATTATGCCCCAATCATCTTACGCACGGCCGGACTGATGATCGATGCAGCCCTTTTTTCCACCTTCATCATCGGGGCTGTAAACTTCCTGTTCACCCTGGTCTCGATCTGGGCCATTGAAAAGGCAGGCCGGCGGCCGCTTTATATCATTGGATCGGCAGGCATGACGTTGATCCTCCTGATCATCACGATTGCCAATATAACCGGGAATTTTACCGGCTTGCCTGCCCTGCTCCTGATCCTTCTTTATATTGCGTTTTTTGCCTCCTGCATAGGTCCCGTATTCTGGACCCTGGTTGCGGAAATTTACCCGAACCGGGTCAGGGGCACAGCCATGACCATCCCTGTTTTTACCCAGTGGATTGCTAATGCCCTGGTGGTCATGTTCTTCCCCTGGATGCTGGCCAATACCGGCGGGGCCTTCACATTCGGGACCCTGGCCCTGATGGCATTTCTGATGTTGATATTCACCCTATACCTTGTGCCGGAGACTAAGGGAAAATCGCTGGAGGATATCGAAGAAGGCTGGAAAAAATAAATATTTTTTACTTTTCTTTGCTCGCCCAAAGAAAAGTAGCAAAAGAAAATGCGCCACGAGCGAAGCCACATTTCCCCGCAAAACGCGCATAGATCTTTTGATGAATGGATTCCCTAACAATCGCACCGATCATTTAATTATTGGATACCCCCGCTACAAGGGCCTGCCTACCCACTTCCCACAATGTGGCCGCGCCGCTCGTGGACATCCCGTGCGCAGAAATCCTACGCGAAATTAGCATTGCATTTTAATAAAGAGATTTATCAAACTATAGGACTGCCCACATTGTCATCATCATATTTTCCCCGGTTATTTTACCGGGGTAGTGATTCCCAATCATAACTCCTTTACCCCCTTTTAGTGACATGATTGTTTCCCCATCAGAGTCTCCGGACCGTCTGTCTGACCCTGGTTATTGAGAGGCGGCCGGGGAGGTCTGCCTGCCATAGTTCGGGCACCAGGGCGGCAGGCAGGGGACTCTGATGATAATGACGAAAACTTGAATGTCGTTATGAAAGAAATAGAGTTTGGTCATCAAAGTCCCTGCCACTGCGCATACCTATCTTGCAGGAGACTGATGGGGAATAATCCTAAAGTTCCTGGATGAATAAATTCCTCCACCTGACCCGAATACCTCCGCCTTCATGGATTTGCAGTGCGATGGAACCGTTCCCCTGTCCGATCTTTTCATCCTCGAGGGTGATCATTTCAACGCCGTTCAGCCAGGTAGTGACTTTGGGCCCGACTGCCTTTATTCTCATGGTATTCCATTCCCCCATTTTCAGGACGTTATCTTTTGTGGAGTCGGGCCTGATCAGCCAGTTCCTCCCGTAAGATTCATAAATTCCGCCTGTGCTATGCCCCGGAGGAGCCACCTCGGTCTGCCATCCGGTGATTTTGACGCCTTCAATTGTGGAGCGGAAAAATACACCGCTGTTTCCATCGGCTTCCTGCAGAAATTCAACGTTCAAATCGAAATCCTTATAGGTCTTTTCCGTGGCGAGGTAACCGTATTGCGCGTCAGGCCCGCTTTCACAGATCAGCTCCCCGTTTTCGACAAACCATTTCTCGGTGCCGTAGACCTTCCATCCCGCAAGGTCCTTCCCGTTGAATAGGGATACTTTCTGGGCGCAGGAAGAAAAAACGATTGCTATCGTCAAAAACAAAAAATTAATAACCTTTTTCATATCAGTTGTTGTATAAGATCACAAAATGCATACGACTGTAAATTTGCCATAATCTTTCTTCATCCCCAATATTTCTTTTATCAGAATTTATTTTATTTCTATTCAGATAAACTGATGATTTTCTTTTCCTCTTACTCCCACTCTTCCCTATCAGTCACCTGCAGGGTGAATTTGCGTGCAGGCAATTATTCTGATAGGTATAAATAAATTTATCATTATCAATAGAGTCCCCTCGCCTGTCCGCCACTCAAATGCCAGGGCCAGGCCGGCGTGAGGCTTTGATGAGGGATGTATGACGGTAGTTAAATAATCGTCCCAATCATCAGAGTCCCCTCCGGGAGATTCTGATGGGTGAAGAATTGATTTTCTGCCATTCAACTATTCAACCATTTATCGCAGACAGCCATGGTAACCAGATAAAGAATCTGTGGATTATTTTCTGTCCCGTTTCAGGTGAAAGCCGATCAGCTTCTTTTCTTCCTTTTCCCATTTCAGCATTTCTTCGAGAAAATCCTCAACATGCTCGATGATCATATCATGGGTGATTTCGGCGGGGGAAAAGGTGCCGAGCTCCCGGATATTCTGGGGGCTGCCGTAAATATCTTCGATATATGGGTATTGAATCGCCACGGACACCTTTCCGCTGGCCATCAGTGAATATGCCAGGAGTCCGCCCCGTTTCAGCAGGGCCATGGAAGGTGTTGTACTTTTCTTTTTTTTAGGTTCGATCAGGAGCCCGCTGTTCATCATCCCAAAGGTGAGCTGGATCGATTCCAGGTTGATAACTTCGTCGTAATTGCAGATATGAAGGTGGAGCCTCGACTTTTTTATCGCCAGCTGGAAAGTTTTCTCCACCATCTTCCTCACGCTCTTATGCCAAAGCTCGCGGTACGTGTCGATCTCCTTGTATACATTTTTCAACTGGCCGGAGAGGATTTTTATCCTGTCGAATGAGATTTTCTTTTCTTTCATGATCGATAAAGTTCGTTCGGGAAGAATAATATGGATTTGAATTTAGATATTCAATCCATAACCCAATATATTAAGAACCGTGATTAATCGATTACCCCTACCTCATAAATATTCGCGTCATAATTTTTATCCAGCTTTACTTTGAAACCCAACTCCATCAATGATTTCCCCCTGGCCCTCAGAACTTCTGTCCCCAGAGGCGCGAGCCGAATGATATACTCCTTGCCCGGGTCAAGATCTTTTAAGAATATCTGGCGGGTATCCTCCAGCGCGCCCTGCCGGAAAATACCGAAGATCCCGCCGGAATGGTTTTGAAAATTAATCCTCATCCACCCATCCCAGGATCCTTCCACAGGCTCTCCAAACCCCGGGAGATCCTTCCGGTAAGTCATGTAGTCGTATTTGGATTGCATGGCTTTCATCCAGTCCGACCACGCCCTGATCCTTGTGCGTTTTTCGGACGAAAGCGCCCTCGGATCACCGAGGACGATCGGCAACGTCCCGATCAGCGATTTAAGTCCAAATTCAAAATCGGGATCATCCATGGCCAGGTTCCCGATCACCAGCGAACTGGCCGGGACCGCGGGGGAACGCCACCAGGCCATCTGCCTGATCCGCAAAGGCCCGAGCGGGGATGGTTCTTCGAAATTCGAAAGCCAGTTTCCTTCTGCATCTTTTGCAATTGCATAATCCATTAATTGTAATTTGCCGGCTGTTTCGAATGTACAGTCGATGAACAGCCCCGGGGCTTCAGTGTGCAGTTCATCAAAAAGTTTTAAAATTTTCTGGTAAATCATGATGAAGGATTCCTCATGATCGCGGTGCCAGGGATGGTCGCTGGCATAACAGCCGGAAATCGCGGGATCATTGACATAGGCGCTGGTCACCACAGCGAAGTCGAGCTTCGCATAGGCCAGTCCGTAATCTCTGACAAGCCTGAGAATAGTGGCTTTAATATATCCGAACCATTCCGTTCCAAAACAGCTTGTGCTGAAATCCGACGGCTCGATGCCCAGGTGGAGATCACCCGGCCTGTCATCCTTGTTTTTAACGAACCATTCGGGATGCTCGCGGTATACCCTGGAATCTTTGGTTGCCGAACCCACACTGATCCAAAGCCCTGGTTTCATGCCCAGGGATTTAATATAATCGAAGGTGGGTTTTAATCCGCCCGGGAATTTTTTTTCATCAACGATCCAGTCGCCGTAATTATTGCCCCAGCCAAGTCTCGAGGTCACACCCCCGGCGTTGATTTGCCAGCCGTCGTCGATAATGAATTCTTCGATGCCGCATTCGGCCGCGGCTTTGGCGGCTTCACGGACCAGCGAATCGCTGATAAAGGTCCGAAAGGGGTTCCATGTATTATATACAAAGGTAGGCTTGTCTTTTAACTGGTATATGCGAGGCTGCATGACCTCTACGACGAAGCGGTTCACCTGGTTGTTAATTACATCATACCCATTATCGGAATTTTCATAAAGACAGATAAATACTTTTGGGCTATCCCAGCTTTCCCCCGGCTTCAACCACTTGCGGAACGGGTAATCCTGGTGCGGATGGGTAAGGCCTGCTTCCAAATTATTAATATGCGAATGGTATGCTGTACGCTTGATGACCGACGGGCTTTCATTCCCCACGGCAATGCCCCTGCGATGCGTTATATCGTGCGCAACCACCACGGGGTCATCCCAGTTGCCCGTGAAGCTTCCGATATGTTTCATCCTTCCATAGTTGTGATATAGAACCGTGGTTACGCCTGAAAGCACAGTCTGCAAGTCTTCGATATTCAGGGCCTCGATCTTCACATCGGATTTTCCGGTGTTGATGAACTTCATCCACTTCCGGATGAAGGGATGACCCGGATAAAGCATATAATTCACTTCAAGTTGAATGAGGTTTTGACCGTCATTATTTTTTAAAGCAATTTTCAGACCCCGCCCGGATTTTCCATCATTAATTGCAGTAGAAGATAAAAATTCCCAGCCGCTATTTCCATTCATTATTTTATCGTTGAGCACGAAGGAGAATTCATTGCTTCTTGATATATAATTTGCGCCTTCCTGTTGCAGGCTCAGGCTGACAGAATAAATGCTGTCATCGCCAATCCGGATTTCACGCCGGATCAGGTAATTATCGAGCACGAGTTTACCGCCCGAAAGTGTATAAAAGGGTTGTGAATAAAGCCGGTTCATTGATGCGATCAAAAATATTAGAAATGCTATTCTCATAATTAACCTGTTAAAAAAAACAATAATAAATTTAACAAGAAAACAATAATCCAAGTGCAGCGATTTAACGATCACGATTTTGACTCATTTCTCTCTCAGCCATCCTCTTTATATCTTTCACATAAATCACGTTTTTATCGTAGCTTTTTCGAGCGGCATGAATCATGGCCAACCCGACCTGGCTCATGGAAGTGATCATATTGGGGACTACCATTTTTATAAGCGGTGTAAGCCAGGAGATATACTTGTAGTATTTCAATACTCTTTTTTGTCCGGGTAAAGCGATCACGAAACCGATTCGAAAGCCAAAAACTTGCTTAAAAGGCAGTTTCATCAGATCGTTTTCAGTTTTGCCCTTCACCCGCGCCCACATCATAGGGCCTTTTTCGGTGTTGTCGGTCCCTCCACCGCTTACATAAATAAAAGACATCCGGGGATTCGGATTCACTGCCCTGGCGAAATGCAGGGTAGTATCGTAGGTAATCAGCGTATACTCCTCTTCATTCATCCCTACGCTGCTTACACCGGCACAGAAAAAACATGCATCAAATCCTTTCAATCGATCATCGTTTTCTTTTAATGATAGAAAATCGGCAACGAGATATTCTTTAAGTTTCGGATGAGACACGTTTGAGGGCTTCCGGCTTACGCTCAATACTTCCGATATCTGCGGATGGGCCAGGCATTCCAGCAAAACCCCTTCCCCGATCATGCCTGTCGCTCCCGTTATAATAACTTTCATTATTCTTTTCGATCTGATCTTGACATCGTAAAAGTAATTGAAATTGTTTGCAACAAAAATTACTATTTTGCCGATCAGCCACACAACCTTTTAATAATTTTTCCGGCATAATGATTATTTTTACTTGGATTTTTTTATGTTTAAATCGCTTTAAGCCAGCCGAGGACCATCAATGTTTTCGATGCGCTGTCCGATAATAATTACCGATATTTACCTCCTGGCCGATGCTTACGACGGTGAAAAACGGAAAGATGAAATTCCCGCTCGATGTGCTGAGATATACCACACTGATGAGCACACCGGATTCGTACGGAATATATTCATGAAAAATTTATTTTTCATTTTGGCTCCGGTGTTGGCTGGTTTATATGACTGGATCCTGAATGAAAACGTGGAAGCCATCAGGGAAAACGCAGCGGATTCTGCAAGCTGGAATTAAAATTTGCATCCCATCCCGCAAAAATGGGGATTTTTAATTATCCGCTTATTTATTTTTGATAGAACAGCAATAATTTCAGTGCCATCAATCAACTTTGGGCTCCCGGCTAAATGATCAGGATTATAATTACCCGGGAATTAGCAGTTGGATATGAGAAACATAATAGTATCGTTAATTTTCTTGTTAGTTACATCCCGGGGATATTCACAGGAAATTTCATCAGGGGATTCGCTGGCTGCGGAAGAAATCAAGTCGCGTACATCTTTTATTTACAGCAATTATGACAAGGTTCACTTCATCCTGACGAAAAAGAAATTCAAAGGAACAACCATGGGCTCGAATATTTATGCACACAAAAAAAATGATTCGTTGAACAGGGTTGTTGTTATTTCCATGACTCAAAAAGGAATGGCCTCGACGGAATATTATTTTGAAAAAAACTCATTGATTTATGTTTACAGAACTTTCGAATATTTCCAGCTTACTCAAGTTTAAATTCCAGCTTCTCGGCCTGTCTCTTTTTCCTGGTCATATACAGATAACCAAATGCAATCGTCAGGATAGCCGGTAAAAAGGCGACATAACGAAGAGCTTCCTTACCTCCGGCTAATTGTGCTGATGCCAATATTTCAGAATCCTGGCTTCCTGCAACCGCATTTCTAAGCGCCTCCAAAGTATATCCATCGGGTAACGCCAGAATGGTCTGGGCATCAAAAATATTCCCAAGTACCGGCTGGGCAATTGC
>DATDPY010000565.1:0-2005 GCA_035292565.1 Cyclobacteriaceae bacterium
AATCCCGAAATCAGGAAATTACTCCAGAGCACCAAAGAAGCTTTCGAAAAATCGGACATTAAAAAATACGCAGAAGCCAGCGGAAATCGATGGTATTATTCAATTTCATCGACAAAATTATCAAAACATTCGCCGTTACTCGTCGGATTTAACTGGGGGGCAAAACCGGGCCTTGCCTATGAACCGCAATTGAATGTTCCAGCCGTGAATTTTAAAGAACTGCATGACAGGAAAAACGAATTAGGCCCATTCCAGAGGGCATACATGCGATTAAAAAAATATTTGCCGGGGGAAGATGTAGATAATTTCATTCAGACCAATCTGTGTTTTTTCAGGTCCGCCCAGGAGTATCAGTTATCCGATTATGATATTGAATTATGCAAACCGTTATTTGAGAAACTTATCAGCATCATCCAGCCCAAAAGAATTATCGGATTCTCAAAAAAGTTTAATAACTATATTACCAGCAGGAATCTGGGATTGAATATTAAATTCGAGGATTTTCAATCCAATAAGAAAATCGTGCATGTCGTAAAAGGCGATTTAAAGATCAATCAATCATTAGTTCCTTTTTGCATATTGCCCCACCCCAATGAACGGTATACGGGCGATGCTTTAAATATTGCCTATAAATTTTGTTTCGGTGAGATTCAGAATTGACATTTAATGTACGAACAGCTTATAAAAAATATTCAGAATAAAGTAAACCTGCCCCGGGAAGCTGCAGAGCTGATAAAAAATTTTTTTACACCCAAGAAAATCCGGAAACGGCAATACCTCCTCAATGCAGGCGATGTCTGTCGCTACATTACTTTTGTCGAGAAGGGCATGTTGCGATCTTTCAGCGTGGATGAGGATGGGCATGACCACGTGATGCAATTCGCCACAGAAGGCTGGTGGATATCCGACATGAACAGTTTTTTTTCAGGGGACGCGGCCGTTTATAATATAGAAGCCCTGGAGGACTCCGAGCTATTGCAGCTCTCAAAACAAGCTATGGAGGAAATGATGAACCAGGTTTCAATAATGGAAAGATACTTCAGGTTGCTAATGCAGAATAATATTGTAAGCCTCCAACGAAGGATCATCGCCTCTGTCGCCTATTCCGCGGAAGAGAAATATTTGAAGCTGATGGAAATCTGTCCGGATATTATTAACCGCGCCCCGCAGCAATATATCGCCTCCTATCTGGGAATTACGCCTGAGACACTAAGCCGCATCCGCAAGCAGGTTTCCACGCGCAAGTGAATTTGCTTGATCCAGATCAAGTCCTTTCTTATTTTACATCAACCGGGCGATCAGATTGTCATGGTAGTTTTGTTGCACTAAACAAGACAGATTATGACAACTGTAAAAACAATCGCGATCGTCGGGGCCACCGGAAATATGGGTTCAGCCATATCTAAAGGCCTTGCCAAAGGCAATTACCGGTTACTGCTGATGGCAAATGGACAAAACAAATTGGAATCACTCAAAACCGAACTTGAAAAAGCCGGATCAAAATCAGAAATATTCACCCTGGCCTGCCCTAAAGAAGCTTCCTGGGAAGCCGACATCATCATACTGGCAACACCCTATGAGGCTGAGAAAGAGCTGGCAGAAAAGATCAGGGAAGTAGCCAGCGGTAAAATAGTCGTAAGCATTTCCAATCCGCTGAACAGCAGTTACAATGGACTTGTTACCGCGCCCGATAGCAGTTCAGCTCAGGAATTGCAAAAGCTTCTCCCCTTCTCCAAAGTCGTGAAGGCATTCAACACCACGTTTGCGGCAGATTTCAGTTCACCCGTCATCGATGGTAAAACCGTCGACGCGCTGATCGCGGGAAACAACGGAGAGGCGGTCGAAATGGTTTCTGAACTGGTAAAAACGGCAGGCTTCAATCCTGTGGTCGCGGGTGACCTGTCAGTGAGCGGAACCCTGGAAAAAATGCAGTTACTATTGATCAGCCTCGGCATGAAATACAATTATAACTGGCATGCCGGCTGGAAAATATTACATAATTAAT
>DATDPY010000566.1:0-3040 GCA_035292565.1 Cyclobacteriaceae bacterium
GGGCATCCCGCATACGGCCGATGTGGGATGTAAAAGTTTAAGCATGACCGAACCCAATTGGGGAAAGCCTGTTTCGATCATGTTCACGGTATACAAGGATTTTAGATGGTATAAATTGCCGGCTTTTACGGTCTTCGGCCCAAGTTCTGAAAATTCCCGAAGGCGGATTTTCTTGAAGCAATTGATTATGTACCGGCTAACCAGGGCTTGTTCCTCGATTTCTTTTTGTGTCCAGGATACCTCCGACAGTCGCTTGCCAGGTTTTGCCGCCTGTGTCCCGGCTACGGCTGCAGTTGTAAAAATTTCATTGTTTTGAATGGAAATCAATACCTCCGGACTTGCGCCAAGCCATGTCCCTGTATAAGGAGCGCTTACTAACGAAATGAAAGAATTCGGGTATGCCCTGGCGACCGATACAAATGCATGTATGGGATGCATAGAACCCGGTACCGGGGAAATTTTATAACGGGCAGGTACTACTTTATCGAAATGGCCCGATTTAATTTCTGATACGGCATTCTTAATTATATCGGTAAAATATTTTTTGTTCTGTCTGGTGGAGTGGCCTGGCTCCCGGGCGTAGTAATCCGTAAAGTGTGAATGATGATCCCTGAGCAAGGTTTCTGCAGACTCCATGAAGGCATCCGTGAGTCCTGAACTGCCTTTATCGAATGAATTGTCAACCGACCAGCTGCCTCCGTTTTGGCATTTTAGAAATATGTCAGCGCCAAAGAAGAGTACGCGTGTGTTTTCCTGGTTGTCGTATGGGCTGAAAATGAAGCCCCGGTCCATGGTTTCAATTTCCGGATTACACCAAAATGGAGTTGAAGAAGTATTGATGATACAGTTAAACCCGGCAGCTTCCGGGTCCCGCCAGCATATGAACGCGTAGCCCTTTGCATATGCAGACTGGTATATCGCCTGAAAAATCCTTTCCTGCCTGTATCCCTGAAAAATATCCCGGGCGACTGTCTGATTTTCCTTATTCAATTTTCAATCCCTTAATTATTTCTCGATAACGGCAACCGTAAGTCTGCTTATACAAACAAGCTTATCCTCTTCATTGCTGATCCGAATGTCCCAAACATGCGATTTCTTCCCAAGGTGTACCGGGCGGGCAATTCCGTAAACCCAGCCTGTGTTTACAGGGTGAATATGATTCGCATTAATTTCCATTCCTACGCAATAATACTTATTCTGGTCGACTAAAAGATTGGATGCAATACTGCCAAGGGTTTCCGCAAGGGCAAGGGATGCTCCTCCATGAAGTAAATTCATCGGCTGCCGGGTTCGTGAATCAACCGGCATCCGGGCTTTAATGTAATCTTCTCCCGTTTCAGTAAATTCGATACCGAGATGTGAAACCATGGTACCCTCCGAAAGGCTGCGTAATTCTTCAAGGCTAATCTGTTTATTCAATATCATGAACTTGGAATTATTTGGAAATATATAAATCTTTGGCGCAAAAGAAGTGAAATTGAATACGAAAAAGATATATATCATAAGGCACGGAGAAACTGAATATAATAAATCCGGCATCGTGCAGGGAAGCGGGGTCGATTCGGCATTGAATGCGAATGGATTGAAACAGGCCAATCTCTTCTTCAACGCCTATAAACATATGCCCTTTGAATTAATATATACATCATTGTTGAAAAGGACCGTTCAATCTGTCCAGAAATTCATCGACCTTGGTATACCTCACCGAAAATTAAAGGAGTTGAATGAGATCAGTTGGGGAAAATCCGAGGGAGTGCCATTCAACTCCGAATCCAATAAAAAGTATAACGGGATCATCGAATCCTGGAAAAAGGGAAACGTCAGCCTTTCGCTCGACGGAGGAGAAAGCCCGGAACAGGTCCAGGTAAGACAGAGAAAAGCCCTGTCTGTGATCCTTCGCGGGAAAGAAAAACTGGTCCTCATCAGCATGCATGGAAGGGCGATGAAAATTATGCTGGCATGGCTTACCGGGCTCGAAATAAAAGATATGGACCTCTTCGATCATGACAACCTGAGTCTTTATGTTCTGGATTATAACGGAAAAGATTTTATTATTGAAAGATCAAATGATCTTTCACACCTGAGAGGATTCAAACCCCAACACAATGAACAGTTCTCCTGAAAAAGATGATTCGAGGGATAAAAATATTACCTTGAGCGATACGCCACCCTTCCTGGGGAGCTGGACAATGATCTATGCTGTGGTCTTAGCCTGCCTTTTCCTGATGGTAATTTTGTTTTACTGGTTCTCGATTAGTTTTAAATGAGCTTCCCCGACCTGGCCGTTTTATTTGGCACACTTGCCTTTATTGTTATTTACGGTTCCTATAAAACCAGGAAAACCGGGAATATTGAAGCTTACTTCCTGGGGAATAATACCATGAAATGGGGAACGATCGGTCTCTCCGTGATGGCCACCCAGGCCAGCGCCATTACTTTTCTCAGTACGCCCGGCCAGGCCTATGAAGATGGGATGGGATTTGTCCAGAATTATTTCGGCCTGCCTCTTGCGATGATCATCATTTCGGCCGTATTCATCCCGATATATTACAAGCTAAAGGTATTTACGGCATATGAATATCTTGAATCCCGGTTTGATCTGAAGACAAGGCTCCTGGGTGCCTTTTTATTCCTTGTCCAGCGGGGTTTAGCTGCCGGTATCACGATTTATGCTCCGGCAATTATACTTTCTTCCCTGCTGCACTGGGACCTGAGCTTCACGATCACGATAACCGGCGTTCTGGTGATCATTTATACCGTGGCAGGGGGAACCAGGGCCGTCAGCCTTACCCAGAAATACCAGATGGGGATCATCTTTATCGGGATGTTCACCGCCTTTTTCCTCATCATATCCTATCTGCCCGAGAATGTCACCTTTCTGAACGCAATCCAGGTAGCCGGGAAAATGGACAAGCTTAACGCTGTTGATTTTTCTTTTGATCTCAGCAAAAGGTATACTTTCTGGTCCGGCATTACGGGGGGGTTATTCCTGGCCATGTCCTACTTTGGAACGGATCAATCCCAGGTGGGACGGTATCTG
>DATDPY010000567.1:0-7994 GCA_035292565.1 Cyclobacteriaceae bacterium
CAAATAATGAATTAAAAGCCATCCTTAAAAAGTCTAAAATTTATCTACCGGCTATTTATCCTTTGATAATAAAACTTTATGAGAATACTGTAAATAAATACATGACAGGTGACCTTAAGAAGGACGGATTGTATCGTTACGCAAATGATAAAATTAGAGAAAACTTTCAACAGGGAAAACAACTACTTTGTGAAGTCGATGCACTTGCAAGCAACTTTGGTAATATTGAAAAAACAGCCTATTACGACCATGCAGTTGTAATCGACTTCAAAAATTTTAATATTTCAAGACGAGAATTAGATAATGAATTTAGGCGAGTTATTAATCAAATAAGAATTGAAGCAAAAAAATACGACCATACATATTTATTTGAAATATCTGCACAATATTCAGCAATAAAAACCGGCATTTGGGTTTGCTCTCAAGGAAAAAATTCAAGAAGATGGTTATTAAATCTTTGCTCTAAACTTATTGAAGCGCTTGACAACAATTCTACTATAAAATTTACTTTCTTTTTTCATTTAGATCCATTCCGAATTATTAAGAAAATATCTTCTAATCAATACTATGCCCCACTATTTTGGGATGTAGCAAAAGAATTATTGAGGAAAAAATTTAAACTCGAAGTAGGACATGAGATAATATATTTTACAGCATCTATGTCTAATAAATCGTCAATCGAGAATGAAATCAAAAATGAGTTGAAGGGTTTTTATCAGAATACAAGAGGCGAAAAAGAATTTGAAATAACCAAACCTTACAATCTTACATTTTATTCAAATCATTATATAAAGGATAGAAGCACGCAAATAAGAAATATAATGGATATAGGGATTATAACAATCGTTACAGAAGAACTTGTTGCAGTTACTGATTATTTCAAAGAAAATACAACATTTTTTGAAAAGAAAGGAACTCAAACTGCAAGAACATATTATTTTGGAAAAATCAAAGATAAAAAAGGAAAGGACCTTAACGTTGTTACAATTCAGGCAATTGATCAAGGCAATAGAAGTGTAATCGTAGCTTACAACGCTTTAGCTGAGGAATTTAATCCAAGTTTAATTGTACTCATTGGGATTGGTGGTTCAATTCATAAAAATGTCAACATTTGTGATGTTGCAATTTGTGAAAGCACGTATTATTTTGATAAAAGAGCAGAAACTGTTGAAGGAACCCAACATAGAATTGATACATTCAAAATAAATTCATGGACAAAGGAATTTATAAGGAAATATCATTACGAAAACAAGACAGAAGAACCCTCATTTAACGCAGCGATAAATAGTCCAGATGAAAAATTCAAATCTTTTTTTGGTCCCATTGGAACTGGTGAAGCAGTAATTAAATATAAAGATGCTGAAGATAGAAAGTGGCTTCTTTCCGTAAATGATAAAACACTTGCAATAGAAACCGAGGCGGGAGGTATCGCACAACAATTTTATGAGGATGAGTTGAATTATTCAAGGCGAGCAAAGGGGATATTAATTATTAGAGGAATTTCAGATAAGGCTGACATTAATAAAAATGATGATTGGCGCCTGGCTGCATCAAAAAATGCAATGAAAGTTTTTGAGGAAATTTTAAAAGTAAATAATCTTGATTAACAATTAAAATACATAAGCATATTCCAGAACTGCATTAATATCCTTTAAGCCTTCGGTAAACTCCATTTGTTAAATGTTAGATAGGTCTTGTGGTTTCGCGAAAACTACCTACCTATGGAAAATCTAAGCTTTCAAAAGAAATCCCATGACATTCCGAGCATTATCCAGCAAAGGAACAGAGAGGACTGAATCATAACTCCTAAAGGGTGAAATAAAAGTAAAGTCATTAACAGTTATAATTTTTTTTTAAGTTTGAAGTAATAAAGAAAAATTTCAAAATCTGTTAGAGTTCGTCCTGTCTATTTCAGAATTATGAGCGATACCCCTTCCCAAGACGACCTTGATGCCATCCGCCACCTCGTCAACAACCGGCCGGAAGAGGATTTTTGCGGACTGTCTCCCAACGAAATGCATGAATTGGTATTCGACACTTACGAGGAGTCTTCCCCGTTGAAAATCAATTCTGTCGTTCCGGATCAAGTCCTTGATCGCCTACCTTTCCTCAGGCTCACGGAGGAATTTCTGAAAATCGTACAGCGGGACAGGTTTATTAAGCTCACCCCACTGGGAGCATTACCCAAAAAGACGCTGACTGAACTTTATGATCACCGGTATATTCGTGACGAAATGATAGAGCTTGGGATCACAACACTTTCCCGGGAAGCATATTGCAATTTTTTATCGACGCTACATTACAATACCGTCTGGGCCGGGTTGCTCCGCAAAGCCAACGGCAGGCTCACCTTGTCTAAAACAGGTAAAGAGCTCCAGATGCCGGCAAACCGGAACGCGCTATTCCTGAAAACCCTGAACGCCTATACCGAAAAACTGGCATGGAGCGATATGGATGGTTTCCCGGCCATGCCGGTCGGCAACCTGGGATGGGGATTTACTCTATATATGTTATCGAAGGAAGGCGATGCTCCCCGCGAAGCGAATCACTATGCCGAAAAATACCTTAAGGCTTTTCCTGAATTCCTGCATACTTACCCGAAAAGAGAATTCAGCACTCCTGTACAGGACCTAACCCGATGCTACTGCCTGCGGACCTTCGAGCGGTTCCTGGAATGGTGGGGGTTCGTGAGAGCGGAAGAGCCCAGGCCGCGATCCGAACGGGAACTTACCCGCTATATGGCAGCTCCGGAATTAGGGCAGGTATTCCATTTCGATTGCTGATCCGGGGTACATTAGATTTCCGATATCGGGGTGAAACTCAGCAGTATGGCGTTTGTGAGGTTTAGTTCCTGACTGGCCAAACCAATTAGCGTGAAAACGGTCATATTTGTTTAAATGAAACCTTACTAGCGATGGGGGACCCCGGGTCGCGCGCAGGCCGTTCCCTTCGGAAGCCGCCCGGGGATGTCGTCATTTTATTTATTTTTATAAGGAAATTCTATCAGGTCCTTATGAATCCCCTGAAATTTATCCTCCTCCAGGCCGTAGTTTTGTGAGAGAAATTCGAAATTGGTCCGTTAATGATGGGTGATATTTAGCCACGAACCAGCCTTCGCTACTGCCTTCACTTTAGTTTCGGCAGTTAAAAAAAGCTTATGTCTCCGTTATGCTACGACGTACACGGTCGGCTGGCTGGTGCACGAATAATATGCATTTTGAATTTACACGAATTCTTCGAAGGTACACCGCGAAAGCGGTGTCAATTCGTGCCTATTCGTGTGATTTGTGGCAAAAAAATATTCGAATACAAAATAAATACTTCAGGGAGACGAATTGCTTTCTATTGCTGATAGGTTTTTAGCCACGAACCAGCCTTCGCTAACGCTTACGTCTCCCCGATGCCTCGACGTACACAATCGGCTGGCGTGGCACGAGTAATTTGCCTTTTGAATTTACATGAATTCATCGAAGGCCCCGTAAGCCGCGAATATTGGACGAATTATTCATTCAATGGTCATTCTCCAGAGCTTTATTGGATTACTATTTCAAAGATTGTAAGAATTAATTATCTTTAAATCGCTAGCACTAAATATGGGGAAGCTGACACATCAAACCAAAAAATAATATGAAAACCACCCAACGATCAGGTAAAATGAAACGCAGGGAATTTGTAAAGAAAGGCGTAAATATTGCCACTGCCGGGATGTTTATGGGATTCGCTCATCCTAAATTATTTGGCAGGGCTTTTTCACCATCAGAAACTTTAATTGAAGAGATCACGCTGAACAACGGTATTAAAATGCCGGTTCTCGGATTCGGCACCTTATACCTGAGGGATGATGTGGGCGTAAATTGTGTTGCCGAAGCCATTTCCCTTGGCTATCGCCTCATCGATACCGCAAAGGTTTATGAGAATGAAAAATCCGTCGGCGGCGGGATCCGAAAAAGCGGAATTGACAGAAAGGAGCTTTTTGTGACTTCAAAACTATGGGTGGATGACTCAGGCTACGAACCGACAAAAAAAGCCTTTCAGGTTTCCCTGGACAACCTGGGGCTCGACTACCTGGATCTTTATCTTATACACCGCCCCCGGGGTGATGTTAAAGGCGCATGGATCGCCATGGAAGAATTATATAAGGAAGGCAAAATCAGGGCAATCGGAGTTAGCAATTTTGAAGCAGGTCACCTCGATGAACTCTTATCCTATGCAAAGGTCAAGCCCGCAGTCAATCAGATCGAAACCCACTCTTTCTTTCAGCAGGAAAAAGCAAATCAGCTGTTAAAACAACACGGCATCCGGCATGAAGCATGGTCGCCGTTTGCCCAGGGACGGAACGGACTTTTTACAAACGAAACGCTGGCCGCAATCGGCAAGAAGTATAAAAAGTCCAATGCACAGGTAAGCTTACGCTGGCACGTTCAGCGAGGTATTACGGCCATCCCGAGAAGTTCACAAAAATCACACATGGCCGAAAACCTTGATATTTTTGACTTCGTGCTGGATGAATCCGATCTGAAACTCATCGCCTCTCTTGATAAAAATATCACGCAGTTCCCGGAATGGGAATAGGGCCGAGCGTAAAGAAGTGATCCTGTGGATCACTTTAGCGAGGAGCCAGCCTGCATGGGGGGCCGAGCGTAAAGAAGTGATCCTGTGGATCACTTTAGCGAGGAGCCAGCCTGCAGGGGGGCTGAGCCTAAAGGAGGCTGTCTCAAAAGTTTAAAGTGCGGTTTGTATGTAAAATATTATTTCGTCCCACTTGGTGAATCCCTGCCTGCCGGCGGGCAGGGATTCACAAAGAATGCCAAAGAAAATATCGTTATAAAAAACCTAAATGAACGATTCCACAATCAGGGAACTAATCGTAAAAATTTTATTTCTTATCCAACCAGGCTGAAAGCCTTTTTCATGGCATTGTATGTGGACTGGAGGGCTTGTTCATTTTCCATGTCGTTCAGGGCCTGGTTAAAAGGTTCGGCACGGACTGGTCCGTCATATCCGATTTCCACAAGCGCGTCCAGGAAAGACCGGGTATCGATCACACCCGTGGCAACCGGCAATTCGCGCTTCGAATCAATCTGCTCATCAGCGGTGAATCCTGACCGGGCATCATTCAGATCGACGGTAACGACCTGGTCATTACGCAGGCTTAACAGGTCTTCTTTCTTTTCCCCCGCGCAGAACCAGTGAAAGGTGTCCAGTTGGTATCCGACGTTGGGTTCTCCGATGGCATCGATCAGTTCCGCGCATTCCGGCATCGTATGGACAAAAGAAAATTTCTGCGAAGCCATTAATGTTTTGGGGCCCACATATTCCAGGCCCAGCTTAATCTGATGATCCCCCAGAATTTTAGCGGCTTCCATCAGCCTTTCGGCATGTTGCTTTAAATTTTTCAGGTAGGTCAGTTCGGCATGTGTCGGCATGATCCAGGTCGACATTCTGGTTACGCCAGCTTTTTGCAAAGCTGCAGCGCTTACAGTCAATTCCGTCATTCCCTTTCGGAACGTTTCGGTATCCTTTCGGAAATCCACAGGCAATCCTGCCGCATCCCAGCTTATTTTTTTCTCTTTCATTTTATCGGTAAAATCCCGGATCTCCGGATCCGTCCAGCCGGCAATCGTGGAAGGGTACGCGACGATGGCCTCAAATCCATATTTTACTGCCGCATCAAGCAATTCCTCCTGGGTGAGGCGAACCCCGATCGCTCCCGGATTCAGGCTCATTCTAAATTTTCGATTTACAGCCGGGAAAACGGAGCCGATGGCTCCGAACGGGATGCTTTGGGCGGCAAAGGCCATGAGTGACATTTTAATGAATTCTCTTCTTTCTGAGTTTGTTTTCATGTTTAAAAAATTTTACTTCAGGAAATCCGATACCGAAATTAAATTTAATATTTTTTAAATATTATTCCAGATATATTCGTTGTAATGGCTTTAAAATATAATTTCGCCCCGCTTGGTGAAATCTTGGTGCCTTTGAGTCTTGGTGGCATTGAAACGGCCTTCTAAGAGCCACCAAGACTCAAAGGCACCAAGGGTCACCAAGAACGCCAAAGAAAGCATTGTTATGGAATATCTGATCGTACTTTTAAGACAGCCTTGTATTGAAACCCTTCCAGATGGAAATATGATCCTGTAAACCTGAACATTAAATTTTCGGATTATCTGCGATTACTGATGCTTTTGCAGTCAAAAGGATAAGGGACCTGGCCGCGACCTAACCCATGGATATCCAAATCGCTTCGTGTCGAACCGTGCTTTGAATAATTTATAAAAAAATAATATCCGCAAGCGATGGGGGACTCCGCTTTGCCCGCCGTAATGTGATGAAGGTGGGGGTCTCGCGCAGGCCGTTCCGCACAAGGCAGGCCAGGGGGGGCCGAGCGTAAAGAAAATGTCTGGTAGACATTTTTAGCGAGGAGCCGGCTTGCAGGGGGGCCGAGCGTAAAGAAGTGATCCAGTGGATCACTTTAGCGAGGCGCCTGATTGCAGGGGAGGTCATTAAAAATTATTACTTTTACCCCCTCAGCTTTCAGGACTGTATATGTATTATTTTTTTCTGATTTCACTTTCGTAATATAAAACGGAAATTCATTATGAAAAAACTGGCGACTTGGAACATGTTACTTGTATTTTTCCTTGCATCCGCATTTTTGGTTTCCGCACAAAACCGGCAGGGCAACCTGGTTGAATACTTCGGCAGGGAAAAGGTTGAGCAAATCAGTGAGGGTACCGTAAAACATGTATTCAAAGAGGGACTGATCCTGAAAATCAGGTCCTTCGGATTTGGCTCCGGTACAACGCCCAAAGATCCTGTTTACTCAAGGTTTTTGCTGGAAGACCCAAAGGAGATCAAGGCCGGAGAATCATTTATTGAAGATGAGGCGGGCAATCCGATCAGGTGGGAAAAAATTGAAGCGGGAGAAAATAATGAATTCAGCGATAATGCGCTGCGGTCGGGCTGCCTGTATCTTGAATTCCAATCTGATAAGGAAGAAAATATAATTTTTGAGGCCTCCGGTCACACCATGGCGCTGATCAACGGTTTCCCGCACGAAGGGGACCACTATGACTTCGGGTGGAGTCTGATCCCCATCCGCTTGAAGAAAGGGCGGAATACCTTCGTCCTGCAGGCCGGAAGATTTCCGAGAATGAGGGCAAGGTTATTGACGCCTGAAAATAGCATCGCGTTCACAAAACGAGATATGACCACGCCTGATATCCTCAGGGAAGAAAAGGCAAATTACCTTGCGGCCATTCGGGTGATGAACGTGAACACAGGCTGGCTTACCGGCGGGAGCATCACCTGCGAGTCCGGGGCGCAACGTGCGGTCACGCCCCTTCCTTCCATCGCACCCATGTATGTAAGAAAGGTCCCCTTTGAAATCCCGTTCCCTGAAAACGTGGATGGCGACAGCGCCGCTTTTACCGTTATCCTGAAAGACAGGAGCGGCAGGATCTTGCACCGGGAAAGTTTCACGCTGGCCGTCAAATCCATGCATGATCATCACAAGCGGACATTCTTAAGTGACATCGATGGCAGTGTACAGTATTACAGCGTTGCTCCCTCTTCCGATACCAACATTGAGAATCCTGCCCTTTTCTTTTCTGTCCACGGGGCCGGGGTGGAAGCCGTCAACCAGGCCCGGGCATACCGTAAAAAAGACTGGGGGCATCTGGTGGCGCCTACCAACCGCAGGCCCTTCGGATTTGCCTGGGAAGACTGGGGAAGGCTGGATGCCCTGGAAGTCCTGGCCCATGCGCAAAATTTACTCAAGACAGATCCGCAGCACACGTATCTGACCGGTCACTCCATGGGAGGCCATGGCACCTGGTATCTGGGCGCTACGTACCCGGACCGCTGGGCAGCGATTGCACCATGTGCGGGCTATCCTGATCTGCTGGAATACCGGGGCAGCGCTGCACGCAGATTGGAGAACATGAGCGATGAAAGGTTAGCGAGACTGGGCATGACCAGGGAGCAGGTTGAAA
>DATDPY010000568.1:0-10523 GCA_035292565.1 Cyclobacteriaceae bacterium
GGATAGATGGCAGGAGTCCGTCTGAAATTATTGTAAATCCATCATTGATTTCCCCGGGATATTCCAGTAAATATTTTTTAAGACCGGACCAGGAGGTGGAAACGATCAGCCTGTCGCGCCAGTCATTTTCTTTTACTTCAAAGATACCGGTAACGTAGCTGTTATACCCCGGGAGATGCACAACCAGGGGGTCGCTTTCGTCTTCCTTAAAGTAGGACACCGAGGTCCCGTTTCCCCAGGCAATGAAAGAGTGAATCAGATCCTGTCGGTCATATACCGAAACCTTGATACCTTTCGATTTCATACCCTCCGTTATTTCAAACAGCATCTGCCTGGGAGCTTTCCGATGAACGCGGACCTCATGCAAAACTGCCATGAGGACCCTGACCATGGAATTATCGGCCGGGTATTTTTCATTGATCTTCCATATTCCGCCGGTTCTTTCCAGAGTATTGATAAAATCTTCACCCTCGATTACAATCCTGCTGACCGATACCGTGTCCTCGATCATGAATTGCCTGTCGTTCGTAATCTTGCGCCCTGAGCGGTTACCGGTGAGGGCGAGGACCACCGCGCTGCTTCCCAGAATAACCAGCAATACGATTGATCTGATATTCTTTTTTCTCTGCATCACGATGGTTTATTGAATTTCCGTTTTCTGACCAGGTGTCTTGAATACCCGAACAAGATTACCATCATTACCGGTAAAAGAATATTTATGGCCTGCCATAGGGTCTTTTCTTTTCCGATCTTAACGTTATCGAGCGGCCGGAATGTAACCTGTCGGGAACGGGACACGATAATACCCTGGTCATCAGAAAGGTAGGAAACGGCATTTAGTATGAAATCCTTGTTTGCAAATGTCTTTTTTAGCCAGGGATCATAACCCAGCTCATAATCCGCACCGGTGCTGCTGTTTTTAAAATTTCTGGGAAAGTCCCCATCGGACAAAATGATGATTTTAGCGGGGACGCCGTTATCCCTGAAATTTTCCTCATCAACCCCGTCGGGCAGGTACCTGTTTTTGAATACCGAGGAAAAATTCCCTTCCAGGAGGCATGAAACCATAACCTGGCCCTGGTTGAAAATCTTCGGATCCATCTCAGCCTTGAGGTCATTCAGGCTAACTCTTACCGGGGAAGGAATTTTCCTGGTGTACGGCGATGAATAAATCAATGGGATCTTGGTCACGCCTGATGCTTCGACCGTGTCGATGGAGCTGATGTATCTTGTATATACCGCATCTATATTATGCACGATCGGGTGTTCGCCAAAGTGATTGAGCACAGGGAAATAGGGCCATGGAAGAAGCTGGAAGTTCGGGGAATTTCCAAGATTTCCGGTTACAACAGGAAAGACTCCGGCATTAAGATCAAGCACAAGGTCCTTGTTGACCCTTGCACCGTATTTGAATAGGAGATTATCCAGATTGGAGGAAAATGGGTATGCAATGGTTCCTCCATTGCCAATGCTGTCTTCATCGATATGAAGGGCATCGATCATGAAAATGACTTTCCCGCCATTCATGATATACTGGTCTATTTTATAGATATCCTGTTCCGGAATGGTCCGGCTGGGTTTGGCCATGATCACCACATCGAATCCTATAAGTGTCGGCCTGGCCGGAAGATTTACCGGGAATACTTCAAAATTCTCATTCAACATGGAAACGGCCGACTCCATGAGATCCATCTCCAGTTCCCCATGACCCCTGATCAGCCCTATCTGTCTTTTTTCAATATCCACCAGTTTGCTGATGGCCGTTGCAAATTCATATTCAAGTCCTTCGATGGATTGGTTCAACTGCTCCTGGGGGGATGCAGATTTATTGCCTTTTAAGAGCATGACACCGGATTCACGACCCCCGAAAGATATAACTGCACCCGGGAAGATCAGCTTTTCGGTCCGTTTCCCTTTTTCTGAAGCATATAGATTCGTTGGCTGGATGCCGAGCCCACCCAGATATTCTGCAATATCTTTCAAGCCCGAGGTTCCGCGGAAATATTCAGGGTCTATAAAATCAAATTGAATGTTTGATCCGGCGACCGATTTGAATTCATTCAGGATATCGATCGTTGAATTTTCAAGTCGTTCAAATCCCGGCGGGAAATCCCCTCGCAGGTAAACATCGATGTAAACCACATCATCGAGGTCCTTCAGAAGCTGTATGACCGGTCCTGACAGCGTATACCTTTTGTCGCCGGTAAGGTCGATACTAGGATTGAGTTTTGAGAATACAAGGTTCACATTAATCAATATGAATAGCCCCACCGCGGCGCCGAGAAAATCACCAAGCTTTCGGCTTTCAAGATTTACCATTTTCTGCTTCCGATGACAAGTTTTGTCAATATTAGCATAAACAGGATAACGCTCAACAGGTACACGATGCCGTTCAGATTTATGAGCCCCTTGCTGAGATCATTGTAATAAAATGCAATGCTTAATTTTTCAAGTATAATCCTTACTGAGTTCACCGATTGCAGTCCTGGCAGCTGCTGAAAGCCGTCATATAATATAAAGCACAGGAAGATGGAAAGGATAAACGCAACGACCTGGTTTTCCGTCATCGAGGAAGCGAAAATGCCGATTGATGCAAATACACCTCCCAGGAGAACAAGGCCGATATAAGAGCCGGCCGTTCCCGCAGCATCGATATTGCCTTGCGGGTTCCCGAGCTGATAAATGGAAAAAAAATACAACAAGGTGGGTGCAATTGACAGCAATACAAGCACCATGGCTGCCAGGTATTTTCCAAGTATGATCTCATTATCGGAAAGCGGACGGGTGAAGAGGATCTCAAAGGTCCCGTTTTTTTTCTCTTCAGCGAACATCTTCATGGTAATGGCCGGTACAAGGAACATCAATACATAAGGCCCGAACCTGAACAAGGTGAACATGTCGGCAAACCCATACTCCAGGATGCTGGTGTCAGGGAATACCCACATGAGCAATCCTATAATGGTCAGGAAAACCACGATGACAATATAGGCTGTTAATGAATTTAGGAAATTGCTTACCTCCTTATTGAATACCTGTATCATTGCATTTCAGACTCGTTGGTAAGATTCCGGAAAATTTCTTCAATAGTTGTTTCCTCCTGGGTTAGCCCCACAACAGGGAAATTATTTTCGGCTGCAATCCGGAAAATTTCAGCCCTGACATCCGTGTCCCCGTTTGCAGTAACCCGGATCATCTTTTCCCCTTCAACCATGCATTGTTCTATTCCCGGAAGCTTTGCAAAGATTCCGGGATCGGGGCGTAAAGAGAATTCAATCCTGATAATTTTCCTGCCTTTCGCAGAAAGCAGTTCGGCTATTGAGCTGTCAGCTGCAATTCGGCCATGATTGATGATAACAACCCTGTTGCAAATTGCCTCTACTTCCTGCATGATGTGGGTTGACAGGATTACGGTTTTTTCACTGCTGATCCCCTTGATCAGCCGGTGTATGTCGATGATCTGATTGGGATCAAGCCCTGTGGTTGGTTCGTCCATAATCAGGACTTCAGGATCGTGGATAATTGTTTGCGCAATCCCGACACGCTGACGATAACCTTTCGACAATTGGCCAATCTTTTTATGTTGTTCAGGTCTCAGGCCGGTGACGTCGATCATTTCCGCAACCCTTGAGCGGACTTTTTTTAATTTGTGGATTCTGGCGATCAGGGTCAGGTATTCCTTAACATATAAATCCTCATACAGAGGGTTATTCTCAGGAAGATAACCCAACTTTTCCCTGACTTGAAGTGAATGGGTGACCGTATCAAAACCGGCAACTTCAATGGATCCGCTTGTAGGGGAAAGGTAGCAGGCGGCCATCTTCATGGTGGTGGATTTGCCCGCGCCATTTGGGCCCAGCAGCCCAAGGATCTCACCTTTACCTGCAGAAAAGCTGATATGATCAACCACTGCCTGGTTTTTAAAAATTTTAGTTAAATCCCTGATATGAATCGACATCCTTCTTACCAACGAAAATACGGATAATACATTATTTCACCCTCTTGGTTTAATTGGTCGCATGTCTGCACCGGCAATAAGACAATTCAGAAAAGTGTTGCGGGTAATGATTTCCGCCCCGTCAATAACATCCGGCTCCAATATACTCGGGATGAACGGTATATCGGAAACCGGATCATTTAGACAGGCTGTTACCCATCCCGGGTGTATGCAGGCGACATTTAATTGCATCAAGGCTCGTATTTTTTTAACTTTGCCGATCACTGATCACTGACCACAATTGAAATACAAAACTGTCGCAATAATCATCTTTTTCAGCTTCTTTATCAAGGCCCAATGTCAAAGTTTGGACGGTAACCCATCTTATACGTATACAGCCGGAGCCAGCATTTTCAGGGGATTTGTGGTCAGACACGATCGGAATATGGGGCACCTTGCACAGGGACCTACCAGCGGATTTGAAATCCTGGTCAACAAAAATTCCTATGGCCGGCATGCCTGGGAGCAGGTGTTTAATTATCCGGACCTTGGCCTTTCGCTTTCAGGCTATGATTACGGCAGCGATAAACTTGGCCAGTCGGTAAACCTACTCGCTTATGCTGACTTCTTCCTAGCAAGGTCCGATAAACTGGAATTACTCTTTAAAATAGGTACCGGTTTTGGATATCATAACAAACCTTATAACCGCGAAAACAATAATCAAAACGTGGCCCTGAGCAGTTCTATTACCCAAAGCATCCAGACCCGGCTGGGGTTGAATTACCGGTTCGATCATAAGTTAAAATTGACTGCCGCTGTTACCGTATCGCATTTCTCGGTGGCGGCAATCAAGCAGCCGAATAAAGGTCTGAATATTCCATCCCTGAATTTTGGCATGACTTATTTAATGAGTGATGTTGTTCCGGAAAGGGCCAGGCTTGATGAAAATTACCGGTGGAACAAATCACTGCATTATAATGCTTTCTTTTCCTATGCACTGAAGGAGATCCCCCCGATCGGCGGTCCTAAATACCCGGTATATGTGCTTTCATTTTATGTTAGCAGACAGGTTTCGAGAACGAATATTATTACGCTGGGCCTTGATGGGTTCGACAATACTGCTTTAAAGGCCGAGATTGAACACGTAATTAAGAACCCTGATGATTTTCCGGACAATAAGCGGATCGGCATTTCCTTCGGCCATGAACTTCGGCTGAACAAGTTTTCAATGCTTACCCAACTCGGGGCATATATTTATCAGCCGTTCAGGAATAATCAGCCGGTTTACCAGAGGTATGCCCTCAAGTATTACCTCCTGAAAAACCTGTATTTACATTATGGATTCGTGGCTTATTTCGCGAAGGCAGATCATGCGGAATGGGGTATAGGAGTGACCCTTTAATTATGAACGCCAGGATAACGCTTTTATCGGTAATGGCTATCGCCTCCCTGGAATCCTGTGATAATTCCTCGGCTCCGGATTGCCTGCAATCATCAGGTAAGATAATTACCGAGGAAGTAACCTTGCCTGCTTTCAATACAATAATCCTGAATGATGATATTGACGTTTACATCGGTAATGGAAGCGGTCAGAAAGTGTTCATCCGGTTAGGTGAAAACCTGATTCCTGAGATCAGGATGAATGTAATTAATAACGAATTGGTGATAACCAATGATAATGCGTGCAACTGGCTGAGGGAACCGGGGAACCCGGGAATTTATATTTATTCCGACTCCATTTCGAGGATAGAATCTTATGCATTTAATAACGTCGTGTCGTTGGATACGCTTCAATTCCGGAGGCTTGACCTGTTCACCGACGGCAATGGGGATTTTAAGGTTAAGGTGAAAGGTGATTCCCTCTATGTCAGGTCTGAATTTATTTCCAATTTCTATATATCCGGATCCCTGGATTTTTTAAGGATTTTATTCCTCGACGACAGTCAGTTCCATGGGAAGGACCTGGTTTGTGACTGGATTCGTGCTTACCAGCAGGGGTCCAACAGGATGGAGATCTTTCCTGTAGAAGGATTACTTGCAAGCATAGAAAGCACAGGAAGCATTTATTATTACAATGACCCGGTGAACCTTGATTTCAGCATCACGGGTACCGGGCAACTAATCAGGGAGCACGTAGTCCATTAATTCGCCGGGGAATTGGCAGTGAATGATCAGCGTCATCTTTTATAAACCCTGTCGAGGTACCAATGATTATATTCTGAAATTATTTTATTAAGATCCGGATAATTGTATTCCCTGCTCTGGATCATCTTCACCAGGTTCGCGTGATCAGACACAAGCCCGCTCATAACGGTTTGAAAATTTTTTTTAAAAGTCCTGTCATTCACATCCATTGCCGGATTTTCGGATTTTTTAAGGTACAAATGATCAAATGTACCCATGTCGTGGTGAAGGGCAATTCCATTATGGATCGTTTCTGCCCTGGCGCTGCTCAGGTTCTTTTTGATTTTATCTTTTTCCGGGAAAATCCTGTAAAGATGAATTGGTCCGTTGCCCGAATATTGAATTCCAAATCTGTTGAATTTCATCTGACCGTCATAAGTGGCAAAAATTGCAATAATGCTTTCCCAGTTCATGGTTCCTGCTGAATATCCTCTAATATCCTCAGGTTGGTATTTAACCGGGTCCTGACTGTTCTTCGCAGTAAAAACAAGTCTCTTTTGCATGACTACGGGAAAATCGAATTGGACCGTTCCGGAAATCGTATCCCCTGCAATGGTAATGATATAACCATCAACCTGTGAATGTAAGGGGAATGCCGAAAACCAGTCCTGTGCATGAATTTTCGATGCAGTAAGCATTAAGATAACGCAGAGAATATTTTTCATGCCTTAAATCATTGTGCGGAAATCACCGCTTGCCTGTTGTAATATTTTTTCAGGTATGGAGATATTTTCTTTTTCCATATAAAATAACCCTTTGGCGACATGTGGAGGTTGTCTTCCACATACAATTCCCCGACCGGCCTGCCATCCTTACCCAGCATGGGATTGAAAATATCAATATAGTAAACATTTTCAATGGATTGGCAATATTGGGAAGCTGCCAGGTTGAATTCATCGATCTTGCTCTTAAGTTCCCATCGCAGAGGACTGGGTTTTGCTGAGATATAAAGGATGGTGACCTGGTTAGAAATTTCCCTGACCTTTCCAACGAATATTTTTAAATCGGCCAGCACTTCCCCCGGAGTCTTTCCGGCCGCCAGGTCATTTTCCCCGGCATAAAGGATTACCATCTGAGGAATATAGGGTGCCGCAATATCTTTAAAATAGTAATTTACATCGCTTATCTGGGACCCGCCGAAGCCCCTGTTGATCACGCAATATTTTTTGAAATCTGTTGCAAGTGTATGCCACATCCGGATAGAGGAACTGCCAATAAACAGCACGCAGCCGGAAGGGGGAGGAGATTTCGAATCGGTATCCATGAATTCCGAGATCTCTGAAGAAAACCTGGCAGGGTCCTGGGCTTGCAGCAGGAAAGCCGGGAGAATGAACACCACCAGGAGTATAAATATTCGCATTGAAGTAAAAGTTAAAATTATATCAAATAAGCTTTCGCAGGTGTTAATATCCGAAAAAACGGGGAATCCACAAGGATAGTCCGCTCCAGACAGAAACCAGGAAGAGTGCCACCAGCATGGCTCCGAATAAAGGCATGAGGGGCCTGATTACCTTATCAATAGAAATGCCGGCCACACTGCATCCTACGAATAACACGGATCCGACTGGGGGCGTGCAAAGACCGATGCAGAGGTTAAGGACCATGATGATGCCAAAATGTACCGGATCAAGGCCAAGACTGGTGGCTACCGGCAGAAAGATGGGCGTAAAGATCAGTACGGCAGGGGTCATATCCATAAATGTGCCGACAATCAGGAGGATCAAATTAATGATGATCAGAATAACGATCTTATTTGAGGATATCGACAACAAAGCGGCCGTCACATCCTGGGGTATATTTTCATACGACATTACCCACGACAAGCCCATGGATGTCCCGATAAGAAGCATTACGATGGAGGTTGTTACAGAACTTTGTAAGATGATTGATTTCAATTCCGACCACTTTAATTCTTTGTAGATCAGCGAAAGGGTGGCCGCGTAGATCACGGAAACTGCGGAAGCTTCTGTCGCTGTAAATACCCCGGTCACAATGCCGCCGATCACCACGATGATCAGCGACAGACTTGGGATTGAGTTCAAAAATATTTTGGCGCCCTGAATTAACGAAATCCTGTCCCCTCGGGGATATTTTTTCCGGTATGCGTATATCCCTGCAACCGTCATTAGCGAAAGCCCAACCAGGAAGCCGGGGAGATAACCTGCAAGGAAAAGCGCAGCCACTGAAACACCCCCGCTTGCCAGGGAATAAACGATCAGGATATTGCTTGGCGGAATCAATAATCCGGTTGTCGCTGAAGTTATATTAACCGCCGCGCTGAATGGTTTTGCGTAACCTTCCTTCGTCATTTCCGGATTCATGAATCCCCCGATAGCGGAGGCAGCTGCTACTGCTGAACCGGAAATAGCCCCGAACAGCATACATGCCAGGATATTCACGTAGGCAAGTCCTCCGGGAAACATTCCAACAACAGTTTTGGCGAGGTCAATCAGTCTTCTGGCAATTCCCCCTTTATTCATGATCTGGCCTGCCAGGATGAAAAAAGGAATAGCGAGAAGAGCAAACGAATCCAGTCCGGTGGCCACTCGCTGGGCAATGGTGGTGACAGACGGAAGGAACGGGATGCTGATCGTTAGGGTAATGATGGCAGAAATGCCAATGGAATAAGCAATCGGCACTCCCAGGGCAAGTAAAATGAAAAAGCTGCATATTAATACTACGATCTCAAGATTTTGCATCCTCTGGAATTGATTTAACCCTGTTTAGGATATCATGGATACAATAATATACGGTTAGTGTCCCCGAAACCGGAATGATAATGTATATAAGGCCGAGAGGGATTTGAAGCGATGCGGATGTCTGCCCTAATTTAAGCGTAATATACACCAGCCTTATTCCCCCAATAATGAGGACAGCGACTGAAAACAAAACAATGATGAGGTTTACCAGGACTTCCGCCCTTTTAATCATTTTTTGACTTATATAATTATAGAGAAGCGTAATCGCAAGGTGCGATTTCTGTCCCATGACATAGCTGGCTCCAAGAATACCGATCCAGATCAACAGGAATCTCGATAATTCGTCTGTGATCGAGCTTGGACGGGACAACGCATATCTGGATATTACCTGCCAGATTACCTGGGTAAGCATTAATATCATCAGGATTACCAGTAATCCTTCAACGATTCCGTCGATGAACCTTCGGGTATTATTACCGGGTTTCACGTATTAGCCTGATTAGTTCGCTGATTGATTGATTTTCCCGATAATCATCGTATACTTTTTGTGTTTTGTCAGCAAAAGGGGCCTTATCGGGATAAATTATTTCCACACCTGCTTTCCTCACTTCTTCCAGGCATTTAATTTCAGAATCATGCCAGAGCTTTCGCTCATAAACGGCCGATTCCTCAGCCGCTTCCGATACCCATTTTTTCTCCGATTCCGAAAGGCGGTCCCAAACATGGGTGCTGATCAGCAGGACATCCGGAATAATAGTATGCTCATTGAGTGAATAAAATTTGCAAACTTCATAATGATGAGAAAAGTAGAAGCTGGGGGAATTGTTCTCCGCGCCATCTACCACGCCCTGCTGCAAGGCAGTATATAATTCCCCCCACGGAATAGGGGTCGGAGATCCGCCAAATGCCCTTACTGTGTTCATGGCCGTCGTACTGGGCATAACCCTGATCTTGAGGGACCGCAGGTCATCGGGCTTAAAAATCGGTTTGTCCTTTGTATAAAAACTGCGGCTCCCGGCATCATAAAAAGTAAGCCCCAGGAGCCAGAATTTTCTGCCTTCGTTCAGTAACCTTTCCCCAACAGGTCCATCAAATACCCTGAAGGCATGTTCCCTGTCCCTGAAAATATAAGGCAATCCGAAGACCTGGAAATCCGGTGCGAAATTCTCCATGATTTGTGCCGAGACCTTCGTCATCGCCAGGCTCCCGATCTGGAGGAGTTCAAGGCATTCCCTTTCCTGCCCAAGCTGGCCGGCAGGATATATTTCCAGTTTCATTTTACCTGCTGATTTTTTTTCCAGGCTTTCGGCCATAAATAGCATGGCCAGGTGGACAGGGTGTGAGGTATCGAGGCCATGCCCGAGCTTAAGGATCTTGGTTTTACCAAGATTTCCGCAGGAAGTTGTGATTAATGAAATTAGGAATATGGAAATGCCCCGGGTCATCTGGAATTGTTTTGATCATTTTGATTTCTTGTACTTCACCGCCCACTGCATCGACAAATTTGTAAGCCGTTCTATCTCTTTTAAATCGTAGCCCCCATCGCTTTTCTTAATCATTAATTGGGATCCCATACCCAGGCAGAATGCCCCGGCTTCGAGCCAGGCTTTGATATTATTCTCTTCGGGCTTCACGCCTCCGGTCGGCATGATGTTCGTCCAGGGCATTGGCCCTTTTATGGCTTTTATAAATTCCGGCCCCCCTAC
>DATDPY010000569.1:0-7590 GCA_035292565.1 Cyclobacteriaceae bacterium
ACAACAAAAGATCAACACGGCAAACGGTAAAGGCTTTGCAAATTTCCGGATCAATTACCCGGATTGGGGAAGATACCTTGTGAGGGTTTCCGATCCTGTTTCCGGCCACTGTTCCGGGAAGATCATCTTTGTCGACTGGCCCGGCTGGGCGGGCAGGGGGCAGAAGGAAATGCCGGGCGGGGCAACCATGTTGACCTTTACTTCCGATAAGGACAGTTATGTGGTTGGAGAAACGGTGAAGCTTGCCATTCCCGGCAGCGGGGCAGGAAGGGCATTTATCAGCGTGGAGAACGGGAGCAAAATTATCCGGAACGACTGGATGGAAACAAAACAGGGCGAAAACATATTTCAGGTTCCGGTTACCGATGAATTCAGTCCCAATGTATTTATCTATGTGTCGCTGCTGCAACCGCATGCCCAAACTCTGAATGACCTGCCCATAAGGCTTTACGGAATTATCCCGGTCAGGGTCGATGACCCGAAGACCCACCTAAAGCCTGTTATTGAAATGGCAGAGGAAATAAAGCCTGAAAGCGAGATCCGGATAAATGTTTCCGAGGCCGAAGGCAAGCCAATGACCTACACCCTTGCCGTTGTGGATGAAGGATTGCTCGATCTTACCAATTATAAAACTCCCGATCCCTGGGATCAGTTTTATAAAAGGGAGGGACTGGGCGTTAAATCCTGGGATATTTTCGACGATGTTATCGGCGCTTTCGGCGGAAGCCTCGAAAGACTGCTTTCCATTGGAGGGGATGAGGAGATTAAAAGACCTGAAGGCTCCAGGGCCAACCGGTTTAAGCCCGTGGTGATTTATCTGGGGCCGTACCATCTTGACCCCGGCAAATCGGCCAGTCACAGGATAAAGATGCCCGCATATATCGGTTCAGTCAGAACTATGATTGTTGCAGGCGATCGGGGAGCATACGGGATTGCAGAAAAAGAAACACCGGTCAGGCAGCCGCTCATGATCCTGGCAACCCTACCCAGGGTTCTCGGACCGGAGGAGGAGGTAACCTTGCCGGTAACTGTTTTCAGTTATGATCCTTCTGTAAAGCTGGTCGAAACAAGAATTGAAACAGGGGACCTCGTGGAGGCGGTAGGCAATACGTCGAAAAGCATTTCTTTCAATCAACCGGGCGACCAGGTGGTAAATTATAATTTGCATGTTCGTCCAAAGACTGGGGTGACCACGGTGAATGTTAATGCAAAATCGGGGAGCAACAGCGCTTCCGACAGGATCGAGATCGAAATCCGGAATCCCAATCCTCCCATGGCAGCTGTTTACGAAGCGATGCTGGAGCCGGGCAAGAACTGGGAAACTGGATTCGAATATGCCGGCGTCGAAGGCACGAATAAATCCACGCTCGAAGTTTCGAACATTCCTCCGATCGACCTGAACCGCCGGCTGAACTACCTATTGAGTTATCCGTATGGATGTGTCGAACAGACGACGTCGGCTGTATTTCCGCAATTATACCTCCGGGATATTGCAGACCTGACCCAGGAAATGAATAATGCCGTCGATATCCATGTGAAAGCCGGCATCGAAAAGCTCAGGACTTTCCAGAATTCGGATGGGGGATTTAAATACTGGCCGAATAACTATTATGCCGATGAATGGAGCACAAGTTATGCGGGTCATTTCCTGGTCGAGGCGAGAAAAAAGGGATTTAATGTGCCCGATTTCATGATCAGGGATTGGGTGAAGTACCAGAAGAGACAGGTAAATTTATGGTATAAAAGCCAGCTCAGGAACAGCGATCTTGTTCAGGCTTACCGGTTATATACGCTGGCCCTTGCCGGGGAGGCACAGGTGGGGTCGATGAACCGTCTCCGTGAAACGGATATTTCCTCTGCGGCACGGTGGAGATTGGGTGCTGCATACCAGCTTGCAGGTTTAGGAGATGCGGCGAAAGAAATAACAAATAACATCATTACAACTCCCGCGGATTACAGGGAACTCTCTTATACCTATGGTTCATCCCTCAGGGATGAGGCCATGATCCTGGAGGCACTTGTGCTGATGGGCCGCAAGTCGGAAGGCATGGACCTGATGAAAAAGATAAGTTCCGCCCTCAGTGATAACCGACGATGGATGAGCACACAGGAAATTGCCTACTCCCTGATAGCCGTATCCTCATTCGCAGGCAAAGAGGAGCGATCAGCCGGGATCAGGTTCGATTATACCTGGAATATTTCAGGCAAGGTTACCGCTTCAACCGACCTCGCTTTCATTCAAAAGCCACTGCAGACCGGCACCGAAATCCGCGGAAAGATCAGTTTGGCGAACACAGGCTCCGGGGTAATTTATGTCCGTATTATCCACGAAGGGATCCCGGCTGTTTCGAATGAAGTTGAATCTTCAAACGGATTGAATATGACGGTCACCTACAAGGATGCCGGAGGGAAACTCATCGATATATCCCGGATCCTGCAGGGAACCGAACTTGTGGCGGAGGTTTCTGTTGTCAATCCCGGCACCAGGGGGGAGTATAAGGAGCTTGCCTTATCCCAGATTTTTTCTTCAGGATTTGAGATCATCAATGAACGGATGACTGAGGAAGCCCCTGGCCAGGGAGCATCTCAGGGGGGATTCAAATACCAGGATATCAGGGATGACCGCATTTACACTTATTTCGACCTGGCCCCGGGCATTAGGAAGATGTTCAGGGTGAAGCTTGTTGCGACGTATGCGGGCAGGTTTTATTTACCGGGGGTTTATTGTGAAGCCATGTATGATAATTCTATCAATGCAAGGTCGAAGGGGCAATGGTCGGAGATCACGCTTAGTCAGACTGAATAAGCTAGGTGGACTTCATAGAACCATCATCGTGGTTCATCGGCAGCCGGACGATGAATTCAGAACCTTTCTTTGATTCTGACCTGACTTCGATTTCGCCTTTTAGTTTCTCAACGGCGAGCTTAACGATCGCAAGTCCAAGTCCTGTTGAGCTCTCGCCTCCGGTGGGCGTTGCGCTGAGGCGGCTGTATTTCCTGAAAAGACGGGGCTTATCATCATGGTTTATCCCGGGCCCTTCGTCCTTGACGGATAAAATCGCGGAGCTTCCGTTCTTCCTGCAGCCCAGAAATATACTTTTATCTTTTTCGGAAAACTTGATGGCATTGGATAAAAGATTGTCGAGGATACTATAAACCATATCCCTGTCGGTATAACATTCCACATCCTCGACAATGGAATGATTGATTTTAATATTTTTATCGAGGGAGGCTTTATCGAATGCTTCTGCCACATCTTCCATTACGGACCGCAGGTTTACTCTGGAAATTTTCAGACCGAATTCGCCTGACTCCAGCTTATTCAGATCGAGGATCCTTCCAATCAGGGAATTTGCTTCGGAGATTACTTTATCCATGAGCGTGAAATATTCTTTCTGTTCACCTGAGATATTCCCGGTATGCCGGAGCAACCCCGATATCCCGAGGATCTTGCTTAGGGGCGATTTCAGGTCGTGCGCAACGATTGAAATCATGTTGTCTTTTTCGATGGAAAGTTCCTGGAGCTTCCTGCTTTGTTGTTCGAGCTCATGGTTTTGTTCGGAAATCTTTCGGTTCTTGGCTCCCAGTAAATTATTGGCCCGCGAATAAATCCTGTAATAGATTAGCAGCAGCCCGGAGATCATGACAAGGAATAATACGATGATCAGCAGGAAATTCGATCGCTCTTTCTGGGACCGTATCTGTGAGTCCTTGAGGGCGTTGATCTCCGTCAGCAGACTGATGGCCTGTTCCTTCCTGTTGTTCTCATATTGCAATTGCATGTCGGCGATCTGCGTCCTTATTTCGGTGTTCACGATGCTGTCGGAAAGCTGAACATGACGGAGCTTATATTCATATGCTTCTTTATAATTCTCAAGGAGGTAGTAATATGTTCCGATATCATTGTAAAGCCGGGAAGTTAATTTTTTTGTTCCTTTTTCCAGGCTGAGCTCAAGCCCTTTTTCAAGGTAAAGGTAAGCATCCCTGGGTCTGTTCAATCCCAGGTAGGCTTCGCCCAGAAGCGCATAGGTTTCAATGATCCCGGAAGAGTTTTCGGTCTCGAGATCAAGCCGGAATGCCTTAAGAAGATAACTGATCGCTTTATTATAATCTCCCTGCCTCACATAGATGGAGCCAACGTTCAGATTGGAATCGGCCTCCCGCTCCCTGAATTTATTATTAACCGCAATGGCCAGGGATTCGTTGTGAAAATATAACGCTGAGTCGAGTTTTCCCATGTCTTCATAAACACTTCCGAGATTATTAGTGATGACGGCTATGGCATGTCTGTCGCCAATTCTCTTGTAGACAACAAGACACCTGGAATAATATTCGCTCGCTTTTTCAAAATTTCCTATCTCATGATAAATCACGCCAATATTGTTCATGACCCTGGGGACGAAAATTGTGTCGCCTATGCTCTCGAAAAGCTCCAGGGAATTCAGAAAATAATCGATTGCCCTCACATACTCTCCCATAAGGTTATGGGCAATTCCTAATCCGTTATTGTACACGGCCCAGTCTGCGGGTTTTCCGTGAGCGTTTAAGAGTGGCAGAACTTCCTTCCCCAGTTCTATGGCATAACCAGGGTCATGCGTACCATATTCATGGATCAATTGTGTATAAATACCGATCTTCCCTGAATCAGAGTCGGATTTTTGTAATGCAGCTTCGAGGCTGTCGGCTGCATGCTGCGCATATAATTGTGGCAGAAAAAGATAGTATATTAAGAAAAAATTAACCGGTTTCATCTTGTATAGGCCGAACAAATTTAAATTTTTGGTTTTATCAACAATTTAAAAAATGTTGGTTCGCTGAAATCAAGATCCTGGCTGAAAGGGTAATGGATCTTAAATATACGGGTTATACTCGTATTTTCCGAATAAAATTCGAAAATTTACCGCAATTTATTCTCCGGATAAGCCTCCAAATCCTTCATAATGCCTGTGGAATCAATGCCGCAATTCACATAAAAATATTTCAATTTGTCCTGCTTCGAGTGAATGATGGTATAGAATTGCATAATGTAATTATACATATATATAAAGGACTCATGATCGAGCATCCCGGCCGAGAATAGGACCTTCATAAATTTCTTCCTTGATTTGCGGAAATATTTAAAGGCTGTTTTCAACTGATCATCCGAATAACATTTCCCTTTGAAGATTCTTTCCGGGTATGAAAGTTTGGTATAGCCTTCCTCATTTTTATAATCTGCATTTACTATTCCGCAATAATCGAAATCATATGGCACGGCGTAAATCCCATCCCCTTTCCTGAGGAATACCAGGTTTTTTGCGAAAGGCACAATCCAGTCTGTATTTCCTATCATGAACTGGAACATGGAAAGCATGAGGCCGTTTTGTTCGCTGATCTGTTCGAATACCAGCTTGTCGCTAACCTGTTCCATATTCAGCCTTGTGGCAAATTCATCTTCGTCTTCGAGAATAAAGGCATCCCGTGTAAGCGTTTTCATTTTCCCTGAATTGTCTTCGTAATTGATCCGGGCAAGCCTCACATTCAGGTTGAAGGGGGAAATGGCCTGGTACAACTTGTACACGTAATATTCACGGTACACATACCTGATAAAACCGGCATCATCCGTCTGGCAATGGGTGACAACCCTGAATTCGTCCTGAGGGCCAAATACGGTATTCCTGACATCCTCTTTTTTGAAATTGAGCCTGAGCGGGGGGAAGTCGCAGTTATTGGTGTCCTTCCGGAAATTGCCTCTGACCCGTATCCTGAGGGGAAGGGTATCGTTTCCGTTTTCCCCTTCCAGGATAATTACGGCAGGCTGGTAAGTCTCTTCCTTGCCGGAATGATTGATCAGGGACGGCAGATTTGTCCGGATTGTAAATTCAAAGATCTTTTCCGATTTGAAAAGTTCAGGGATCATGCCTGTTGGTGAAGGGTCCTGGGCAACAAGGGATCCTGTATAGAAAGCCAATACGAAAACCGGAATACTGTTTCGTAAAAATTTCATATTTTATTGCATCTTGGCACCCTGAAGTAATCCAACATGTAAATTTCGGATTTTGCCAGATATTGAAAACCAGAAGGAAATTTAAAATAATTATTTTTATAACGGCCGGATTGGCGATCATATTTATTTTCCTGTTCAGCCTTCCCCGGAAACTATTCACCGATCCTTACGCAACCACATTGAATGATTCCGGGGGCAATCTTCTGGGAGCTGTTATAGCCGGCGACGGGCAGTGGAGATTTCCGCCGGTCGATCAGGTGCCGGAGAAGCTCAGGATCTGTGTCATTCAATTTGAAGACAGGTATTTTTACCGGCATCCCGGCTTCAATCCGGGTGCGCTGGCAAGGGCTGCGTGGATGAATATTAAAGCGGGTAAAATAATAAGCGGGGGCAGCACGATTACGATGCAGGTAATCCGGATACACAGGAAAAACCGCCCCCGGACCTATTTTGAAAAAATCCTTGAAATCGTTTTATCCCTCAGGCTCGAGCTGAGATCGACCAAGGAGGAAATCCTTTCGATGTACATATCGCATGCTCCATACGGCTCAAATATTGTCGGCGTTAGCGCAGCATCATGGCGGTATTTCAGCCGCGGTCCCGGCGATCTTTCCTGGTCTGAATCGGCCCTGCTTGCAGTCCTCCCCAATCAGCCTGGCCTGATTTTTCCCGGGAGGAACCTTGAACTGCTCGGCAAGAAACGCGACCGGCTGCTGGCCCGACTTCTGGAAAAGGGCGTGATTGATTCACTCACTTATGCTTTATCGGTCAGCGAACCAGTCCCATCCGCCCCCGGCCCGCTTCCGGCTTTGGCCCCGCAATTGCTGACACGTGCCATAAACGAAGGGATGACCGGCCGTCAAATCATAACGACGATCGACCATGAATTGCAGAATTCCGCCGCGATAATCCTTGAAAGGCATGCAAACGGATTTCGCTCGAGGCAGGTGTACAATGCGGCGGCAATTATCATGCAGGTAAACACAGGCCGGGTACTGGCTTATCTGGGCAACACCCAGCCGTCGCCGGGCTATGACGGGGACCACGGAAATGATGTCGATATCGTGAAATCGCCAAGGAGCACCGGCAGCATCCTCAAGCCGTTATTATATGCGGCCATGGCCGACGAAGGGATTTTACTGCCTGGCATGCTGGTGCCCGATATCCCCACGGTTATCGATGGATTTGCACCAAAAAATTTTTCAATGACATTCGATGGCGCCGTGCAGGCATCCGATGTGGTGGCTAGGTCGCTGAATGTACCTGCTGTCTACCTCCTGCAGAATTTCAGCTATGAGAAATTCCATTATGTTCTTTCAAGGCTCGGGCTAACCACCCTTAACCGGCCTCCTGATCATTATGGCCTGTCGCTGATCCTCGGGGGAGCAGAAACAACGCTTTGGGATATTTGCGGGGTTTATGCCAGCCTGGCCAGGGAATTGAACGATTACTTTCAACTCCCGGCATCGGCAAAATATAATTCAGCCGACATTCATCCTCCGGTGATTTATCCGGAAAACGAAACACAAATCCCCGCCCTGGGAGACAGGGGATCGGGAATTATCAATGCCGGGCCGGTATGGATGATGCTCGACATAATGACC